>NZ_CP014870.1:1500000-1630000 GCF_001661075.1 Pseudomonas silesiensis | reverse complement strand
CCTCGCGGCGAGCCATCGACTTTGTGTGGATCGCTTTGGCGGCCATCGGCCTGATGCTGTTGATACCGACCGGAGCCGCCTCTGCCAGTATCGATCTGGCCGGCGCCGGATATGCCTTGGGAGCGGGTGTCTGCTGGGCGCTGTACATCCTGTTCGGGCAAAAAGCCGGGGCCGACAATGGCGTGCAGACCGCAGCATTGGGGATGATGATCGCCGCACTGTTCGTCGCTCCGATCGGCATCGTCCACGCTGGCGCCGCCCTGCTGACACCGTCGTTGATCCCCATAGCCATTGGCGTCGCCCTGTTGTCTAGCGCACTGCCCTATACGCTGGAGATGGTCGCCCTCACCCGGATGCCGGCCCGGACATTCGGCACGCTGATGAGCATTGAACCTGCGATTGGCGCATTGTCCGGCCTGTTGTTCCTCCAGGAATACCTCTCGTTGTCACAGTGGCTGGCTATCCTGTGCATTATCCTGGCGTCAGTCGGTGCGACCATGACCATGGGCAACGCCGTGAAGCCTGCCGTCGTGGCGGATTGATATCGGATTGTGACAAGGGTCTGGTATTTACTGCGCAATTAGGCCATGTTTAAAGCCGTAACCCGGTGCCAGACATGGATTTTTCAGGAAAGGGATATCGGAGACGCTTCCAGCGAAAGCGAATACAGCAAGACCCGGGCATCAAGATCCGGGGACGCTATAAGGACAGTAATGAAACGAATTTTGATACTGATCGCCATACTGGCGGTTGCGGGCTGCGCGGCGACGTCGAAACCCACCATCAAACATGGCAAGAAAGGGTTGCATATCAACTGTTCCGGGCTGTCGTCGTCCTGGGACAAGTGCTACACCAGCGCTGCCAATTCGTGTGCGCCCAAGGGTTACAAGGTCATCGCCAAGTCGGGGGACACGGTGGAAGAACCAGGCGATTATCCTTTTGGGCTCAATCCTGCCGGCTACACCAGCCGCAGCATGATCGTCATCTGCAAATAGGTCGCCTGGTCAGGTTCGCGGACCTGCGATCTGACGGCCAATCTCTTCATGACTGGACGTCAGCACCCTGCGCTGCAGATCTGGCGTGGCCAACATGCGTGCCACGACCAACGCACCGATGCATTGCGACAGGATCGCCCAGGCCAGGCTGTCACTCTCCAGGACCTGCGCCCAACTCGCCTGCAGCTGACAAATCCAATGCTCCGCCTGCTGGCGAATCGTGATGTCCGAACGGGCAATCTCCGCGCCCAGGGCCGGTAACGCACAGCCGGAGCCCGGATGCTCGACATGGGCCATGGTCAGGTAATGCTTCAGGCAACGTTCAAGCTTGCCCCGATCCTGGTCAGCCCCCAACCGAGCCAGGCTTTGACTCAACTCGCGCTCGACGATGGATGCGAACAGTTCATCCTTCGACGAAAAGTGGCTGTAAAAAGCCCCGCCACTCAAGCCGATCGCTTTCATCAAGCCGTCGACACCCACCGTTGAAAAACCGGATTGCTTGGCCGATACCGCACTGCTTTGCAGCAGCTTTTCTTTGGTTTCCAGCTTGTGACTGGCCGAGTAACGCATTGCCTTGCCCTCAGAATTGATCGCCTTGACGCCTGCCCAATCGTAGCATAACGTTCGTTTAGTTAACGATCGTTTATCAAAGGGATCTACCGATGAACAATAAGAAGGTCGTACTGGTTGTCGGCGCAGGGGATGCCACTGGCGGTGCCATCGCCAAGCGTTTTGCCCGGGAAGGTTATGTGGCCTGCGTCACTCGGCGTAGCGCGGACAAAATCCAGCCGCTGGTGGAGGCCATCCAGGCCGGTGGCGCACAAGCCCATGGATTCGCCTGCGATGCACGCAAGGAAGAAGAGGTGATTGCGCTGGTCGAACAGATCGAAACCGAGATCGGGCCTATTGAAGCGTTCGTCTTCAACATCGGCGCCAATGTGCCGTGCAGCATTCTCGAAGAAACCGCCCGCAAGTATTTCAAGATCTGGGAAATGGCCTGCTTCTCGGGGTTTCTCAACGGCCGTGAAGTGGCCAAGCGCATGGCCAAGCGTCAACGCGGCACCATCCTGTTCACCGGCGCCACCGCTGGCTTGCGCGGTGCGGCGGGGTTTGCGGCCTTTGCCGGCGCCAAACACGGGATTCGCGCGCTGGCCCAAAGTATGGCCCGGGAATTGGGCCCGATGAATATCCACGTCGCCCATGTCGTCGTTGACGGCGCCATCGATACCGACTTCATCCGTGACAGCTTTCCGGAAAAATACGCGACCAAGGAGCAGGACGGCATCCTCAACCCCGAGCACATCGCCGAGAACTATTGGTACCTGCACAGCCAGCCCCGGGATGCCTGGACCTTCGAACTGGACCTGCGTCCATGGAATGAGCGTTGGTAAGCCCTCCCCTACAATAATAAGCAGAGCACATCGACCATGAGCAAAACCCTGGAGTTCTTTTTCGACCTCGGCAGCCCCGCGACCTATCTGGCCTATACCCAACTGCCGAAAATCTGCGCGCAGACCGACAGTCGCCTGATCTACATTCCGATCCTGCTCGGCGGCGTGTTCAAAGCCACCGGCAACGCCTCCCCGGCGACCATCCCGGCCAAGGGCCGCTATATGTTTCAGGATCTGGAGCGCTATGCCCGGCGCTACGGCGTGCCACTGAAGTTCAACCCGCACTTTCCCATCAATACCCTGATGCTCATGCGCGCCGTCACGGGCATGCAGTTGCGCCATCCCGAACACTTTCAAGCCTTCATCGACTGCCTGTTCCACGCCTTCTGGGTTGAAGGCCGCAGTCTCGATGACCTGGCAACGGTCGCGTCGGTGCTGACCCGGAACGGCTTCGATCCGGATGAAGTGCTGGCCTTGACCGGCGATGAGCAAGTAAAAGCCGCACTCAAGGACAACACCGATAAAGCGGTGCAACGGGGTGTATTCGGCGCACCGAGCATGTTTGTCGGTGACGAGTTGTTCTTTGGCCAGGATCGGCTGGAGTTCGTGCTTGAAGCCCTGGGTTAAATATCAACGACCAATCGCCCCTGAGCAGGGCCGGAAACGAGCAGCTCATGGGCGAACTCCGCGGTTTGCAGCGTAAATTGCCGGGGGTCGAGCAAAGGATGTAGCTGCCCCGCTTCAATCAACCGAGCCGCATCCCGAAGAATCTGCCCGTGATGCTCCCGCCCCTTGCCAGTCAGCAGGGGCAACAAGGTAAACACCCCGGAATAGCTCGCCCCGCGAAACGACAGGGGTGCAAGACTGTGTTGCCCCCAACCGAGACAACTCAGCACATGCCCTTCGTAAACCCGCGCGGCGTTGAAGGACGCATCCAGTGTTTCACCACCCACTGTGTCGTAGACAATATCGAAGCCCTCCCCGGCCGTATGCTCGGCTACATACTCTTCAACCGACACCTTGCGATAATCGATAAAGGTAGCGCCGAAACTCTCGATGACCGCCTTGTGCTTAGCAGAACCCGTGGCAAACACCTCGGCTCCAAATGCCCGGGCTATCTGCACCGCAACATGGCCGACACCCCCAGCACCACCGTGAATCAATACCTTTTGACCCGCCCGCACCCGAGCCCGGTCCACCAGGCCTTCCCATGCCGTGATCAACACCAATGGCATCGCCGCCGCCTCGCGCATACTCAGGTTGCCCGGTTTACGGGCCAGCAGTCGCGCATCGACCGCAGCGTATTCAGCCAGTGAACCCTGCGCACCGCCAATACCCGTCGCCAGGGCATAAACCTCATCACCCGGCTTCCAGTCGCTGACGCCCTCCCCCAACGCCTCGACGGTTCCCGCCAGGTCCATGCCCAGAATCGCCGGCAGTGGCTGACGCGCGTGAGCGGCCTGGCCCGAGCGGATTTTTCCGTCCAGGGGGTTCAGCCCGCTGGCCTTGATCCTGACCAACACTTCCCCGGTTCCAGGCACAGGTCGTTGAATGGAGGTCAGGCGCAGTGGCGCATTCACCGAATCGACAATCAAAGCGCGCATTTCAAGTGAGTCAGTCATTTCACGTATCCCATCAGAGGTGGCTGTGAAATCGATCTTCCGTCAACTCACTCATGCCGATAAGACGTCATATGGCTATAGTGACCATGCCCCTTTGGCATGAATGGGAAACCCCGTGGACAAACTCAACGCAATGGCGATCTTCGTCCGGGTGGTCGAACGCGGCAGCTTTTCCGCGGTTGCCCGGGAATTGCACACCAGTCAGCCAACTATCAGCAAAGTCCTGCGGGCACTGGAAATCGACTTGGGTGGAAAACTGATTTCCCGCAGCACCCGACAACTGTCCCTGACCGATGAAGGTCAGCGGTACTACACCGAATGCCGGCAAATCCTCGCAGCCGTAGACGCCGCAGAACACAGCTTTCAATCGGGGCGCGAAACCGTTGCCGGTAACCTGAGGGTGGGTTCATCCGTGAGCTTTGGGCGCTTGCAGATTGCCTCGCGACTCCCGGACTTTCTCAAACAGTACCCTCGGGTGCAGATTGATCTGCAACTGAGCGATCAGAATCTGGACCTGGTCAGCGAAGGACTGGATGTCACGTTCAGAATCGGCGAGCTCAACGACAGCGGCCTGATTGCCCGCCCTATAGGCACCACCCACCGGGTGACCATTGCCGCGCCTGACTACCTGGCGCGACACGGCCAGCCGCAAACACCTGAAGCACTGAGCGAGCACAATTGCCTGCAGTTCAACCTGCTGAACAGTCAAAACCTCTGGGTTTACGAGAAAGATGCCCACCGCCACGAAGTGCGGATCAAGGGCAACGCACAAAGCAACAATTCCGAGGCTATTCGCGAGATGGTGTTGGGAGGGCTGGGCATTGCGCTGTCGCCAGTGTGGCTGTTCAGCGAGGATCTGAAGGCTGGAAGAGTGAGGGCAATCTTGCAAGATTACACCGCGCAATCGCTGCCGATTCATGCTGTGTCCCCGGCGAATCGTCGCCAATCCGCCAGGGTCAAAGCCTTTGTCGACTACATGAGCGAGGCGCTGGCAACAGCGCCTGAACTCATGCCGATCAAATAGCCGCGGTTCGGGTGTTCAACCACTCCAGGGCTGCACCGTCGAGCAAGGGGCTCAGGCGTTCGCGCACCTCGGCGTGGTAAGCGTTGAACCACTGTTTTTCATCTTCGGTCAGCAGCGACGGTTCCAGGCAGCGAGTGTCGATCGGGCACAAGGTCAGGGTCTCGAATTTCAGGAACTCACCAAATTCGCTCTTGCCCGCCTCGCGATTCAATACCAGGTTCTCGATCCGTACGCCCCAGCGGCCTGGACGATAAGTGCCCGGTTCGATGGAGGTGATCATGCCCGGCTGCATGGCCGTTTGTGGCGCGGCTGCCGCCTGATAGGCGATGACCTGCGGACCTTCGTGCACGTTAAGGAAGTAGCCGACGCCATGACCGGTGCCATGACCGTAGTCAACGCTTTCGGCCCAGATCGGCGCGCGAGCTATGGCATCCAGCAGGGGCGACAGGATGCCTTTCGGGAATTGGGCCCGGGACAAGGCAATCACGCCTTTGAGTACCCGCGTGCAATCGCGTTTCTGCTCATCCGTCGGCGTGCCGACCGGGACCATCCGCGTGATGTCCGTAGTGCCGCCCAGGTATTGGCCGCCGGAATCGATCAGCAACAGACCGTCGCCCTCGATCACCGCGTGCTCTTCCTCGGTGGCGTGGTAGTGCGGCATCGCGCCATTGGCGTTGAATGCGGCAATGGTGTTGAAGCTCAGCGACACATAACCCGGACGTCGGGTACGCGCGGCGGTCAGGTGTTCATCGATGGTCAGTTCGGTAATGCGCTCACGGCCCCATGCCGACTCCAGCCAGGCGAAGAATTCGCACAGCGCCGCGCCGTCCTGTTCCATGGCCTGACGTATGTGCCCGGCATCGGCCAGGCTTTTCTGCGACTTGGCCAATGTCGTCGGGTTCAGGCCCTCGACCAGCTTGACGCCGCTGCCCAGGTTATCCAGCAACCCCGCTGTTACCCGCGCCGGGTCGACCAGCAGGCTGGCGCCGCTCGGCACGCCCCGCAAGGCCTCGGCCACTTCGCTGTAATCACGCAGGGTCACGCCGTCCTGTTCGAGGATTGCGCGCAGTTCGCTGTCAACTTTGCTCAGGGCGACGAACAAGGTGGCCTGCTGCTGGCTGATCAAGGCGAAGGAGACGAACACCGGGTTGAACGACACATCACCGCCGCGCAGGTTGAACAGCCAGGCGATGTCATCGAGGGTGGCGATGAAATGCCAGTCGGCACTGCGCTCCTTCATTACTTCGCGCAGCTTGGCGAGTTTATCGCCGCGGCTGACAGTCGCCTGCGGCGGTAAGTGTTGGTAGATCGGCTCGTTCGGCAGGTTCGGGCGGTCGCTCCAGACTTCGCTTAACAAATCGATATCGGTGCGCAGCCGTGCGCCGCGTTCTGCGAGCTTGCCACCCAAGGTACGCGCCGAGGCCACGGCCATCACCGCACCATCCACCGCGACGACGCCGCCTTCCGGGGTTTGCTCGGCCAGCCAGTCCAGCGGGCCGGGTTGACCCGGCTGCAGCTTGACCAGTTCGATGCCGCTGCCCTGGAGTTCCTTGCTCGCTTGTTCCCAGTAACGGCTGTCTGCCCAGATTCCGGCAAACTCCCTGGTCACGATCAGTGTGCCGACCGAGCCATGGAAACCGGACAACCACTGCCGCCCTTGCCAATAGCCCGGCAGGTATTCCGACAGGTGCGGGTCGGCCGACGGCACCAGCAGAGCGTGAATGCCCTCCCGGCTCATCAGCTCGCGGGTGTGCGCCAGGCGCTCGGGCACCGATCCATTGATCGAAGGCTGCGTACTCATCGTGTCTCCTGCTAACCACTTCATCATTATTGTCGAGTGCCGATCGAAGCCGGCGCTTTATGGCCCTGTCGCCCAGAATGCCGGAGCACTGGCGCAGGCCGATTTAATCAGGTGTACCGCTTGATCAATATCCTGCTCGGTGGTGAAACGTCCCAGACTCAAGCGGATGGTACGGCTCGCCGAGCGGGCGTCGTGCCCCAGGGCCAGCAGCACATGGGAGGGCGCATTGCTGGCGGAATTACAGGCCGAGGTCGCGGAAAACGCGATCGTGGCGCTCAACGCCACAGAGCTGAACCCGCCTTCGTTGAAGGTCAGGCTCAGGGTATGGGGAATGCGTTGGCTCGGGCTGCCATTGAGGCGAACGCCGGGAATGTCCAGTAGCGGTTCGAGCAGACGTCCACGCAGACGCTCGATCATGGCTTTTTCTTCATCGAACAATTGCCCCGCCAACGCGAAGGCCGCACCCATGGCGGCGATCTGGTGAGTCGCCAGCGTACCGGAGCGCAAGCCTCCTTCGTGACCGCCACCGTGGATCTGCGCCTGCAAGCGCTGCTGCGCGCGCGGGCCGACATATAGCGCACCAATGCCTTTGGGGCCATAAATCTTGTGGGCGGAAAACGACATCAGGTCCACCGGCCATTCGGCCAGATCTATCGCAACCTTGCCTGCGCCCTGCGCCGCGTCGACATGGAACAGCGCATCGCGGGCATGCACGATCCGGCCGATGGCCGGGATGTCATTGACGGTGCCCAGTTCGTTGTTGACCAGCATCAGCGAGACCAGAAAGGTGTCCTCGCGCATCGCCTCGCTGACAGCTTGCGGGGTAATCAGGCCTTCGGCGTCGGGCGCCAGATACGTGACTGCCACACCGGCGTCCTGCAATTGTTTCGCGGTGTCGAGAATGGCCTTGTGCTCGATCTGGCTGGTGATGATGTGGCCGCCACCCACGCCGCGCGCCTGGGCCACGCCCTTGAGGGCCAGATTGTTCGATTCGGTGGCGCCGGAGGTCCAGACGATCTGCTCCGCCTGGGCGCCGACCAGTTCCGCCACCTGCCGCCGGGCCTGCTCGACCGATTGCCGGGCCTGCTGGCCGAATGCATGGGCGCTGGAGGCCGGGTTGCCGAAATTGCCGTTGAAACCCAGGCATTCGATCATGACCTGGATGACCCGCTCATCCACCGGCGTGGTGGCGGCGTAGTCGAAATACAGTGGACGTTTATTCATAAAGGACTCGCAGAGCGTGTTCCGGGATCAGGAAGCTCGTTACCCAACGGTCAAGGCTCAGCCTCGTGAGCTGCGCCGATCGTCCGGAACCTTAGAAATACCTGATCGGAGGCCGTTAAAGAAGAACAACTTCATTTAAAAGTGCGTAGGAACGCTCCTGAAGTCGAGCTTAACAGGCATCGGGCCACCGGTTGAAGCCAAGCTCAGCCAAAGCTTTCGAGCAATATCGGGTAAAGCGAAGCCACCAGCAGCGCGGCCATGCCCCAGTTGAACAGGCGCAACCAGCGGCGATCTTTCAGCACGTTGCGCAACAGCGTACCGCAAGCGGCCCAGACACCGACGCTGGGCAAGTTGATCAGGGCAAAGACCGCGGCAATCACGATCACATTGGTGAAATAGCCTTGCATCGGTGTGTAAGTGCTGATGGCACCAATCGCCATGATCCAGGCCTTGGGGTTGACCCATTGAAACGCTGCGGCACCCAGGTAGCTGATCGGCTTGGCCTCGCTCTGCCCGGCGTCGGAGACGGGGCCGGAATGGGCGATTTTCCACGCCAGGTACAGTAAATACGCAGCGCCGATGTACCGCAGCACCGTGTAGAGCAATGGATAGGTTTGAAACACGGCGCCCAGGCCGAAACCCACGGCCACGACCAGCACGAAAAAACCGCAGGTGATGCCAAGCATATGGGGGATGGTGCGGTTGAATCCGAAGTTCACGCCCGATGCCAGCAACATGGTGTTGTTCGGGCCAGGTGTAATCGAGGTAACCAGGGCAAAAAGTGCGAAGCCCAGCAGCAGATCGAGCGAGAGTGTCATCGGTGGCAGTCCATCAGGGGCAGTCAGGTATTGACCCTATCGCACACCTTGCGCGAAACCCACGGACAGTTGGGTGAAACTTCGAGCAGTACAGTCGCTCAGCTTGGGCGGCCGTGAAGTTGTACGGCACGTTCGGCGTTCATTTCGGCTTGCTTGTCGAAACTGAAAGAATTCTGCGGCTCACCGAGCAGTTCGGCTTTTTTCGAGTGGTACTCGTCGAAGGACAAGCCGCGACGATTCAAGGCTTCCAGCGCCAGCTCCTTGCTTTCTTCAGCGGTGTAGGGCCGCAATTCCGGGGAAACATGGCTGGCACATCCGGTGAGAACGGAGGCTGCGAGCAGCAGGAAAGTGGCGATAAGGTGTTTCATGATCTGGCGTCCTGGCTTCTGGGTTCGGGCAATGAACACAGGCTACTCGCGCCACTGGACGGGCAGAAATCAACGCTCTCGATAGTGGGTATCGAGGTGCAACAGATTGCAGTGCCGTGCGTTGTCGTGGCTGCGCGGGGTTGAACGCCGGCCCGAACCCTCTGCTTCTTCTACACTTGTTCGGCCGCAGACCGGCGAAACCTCGTCAACTCACAACAAAAAGGGAGAACTGTCATGAGCGTCAAACCTATCCCCGAGGGTTATCACAGCATCACCCCGTATCTGGGCATCCAGAAAGCTGCCGAAGCTATCGACTTCTATAAAAAAGCCTTTGGCGCCACCGAAGTCATGCGCCTGGCCATGCCGGATGGCGGCATCGGCCACGCCGAACTGCGTATCGGCGATTGCCCGATCATGCTGGGCACGCCTTGTGATCAAGGGCCGTTGAGCAACCCAGACACATCGCCATCCGTCGGGCTGCACCTGTATGTGAACGATGTGGACGCGTCCTTTAAACAGGCGATTGCGGCGGGCGGCACGGTGGTGTCCGAGGTCAAGGACCAGTTTTATGGCGACCGCTCCGGGACCTTGAAAGACCCCTATGGGCATCTGTGGTTCCTGGCTACGCACAAGGAGGACCTGACTCAGGAGCAAATTGAGCAGCGGGCGAAGGAGATGTTTCAGCAGGGCTGAAATTTTCGGTGACTGTTCGGGCCCCTTCGCGGGCAAGCCACGCTCCCACAGGTTTTGTGTCGTTCGCAATTATCAAGAACGACACAAAACCTGTGGGAGCGTGGCTTGCCCGCGATGGGGCCATCACCAACACTGCATATCCCCTTGAACACACGTCATGAATAATTGCACCACACTTTGCGACTTGTCCTTCGGCCCCGAAAATTTCAGGATGCAGGCCACTACAACAAGGAGTCACCCACGGTCGGGCGCTGTTTCGAACCGCTCAAGGAATGGCAACAGGTGGCCACCGATGTCCGAGGCAAGTCGCTGCCCGCCGGCCACTACATCCCTGAAGAAGTCCCTGAATTGCTGCTCACTGAAGCGCTCGGTTTCCTGCTCTGACCTCAATGCCTGACTGAACTGAATCAAATCGCCGCCGCTGGCCATCTTTGGCTCGCGGCGGATCGTCATTCCAACGCAAAATCAGCCTGGATGGGAACGCGAAACATTTTCTTTCATATTCCCCTTCGGGATTTCCGATGCTCATTCGTCTTATATAGATGCAGTCGGGCCGCGTAGGCAAAAGCCACGGCCGGACCTTCCATGGACCTCAACGCTGGGAAGCCCGCAGCAGAGGCCCTCTCATCGAAACAAGACCTTTAATCATGTCGAAGAAATCCCGCTCAAAACTCTGGTTTCTGGTCCATAGCTGGCTGGCCCTGCCCATCTGGTTTTTCGTGTTGATCGTCTGCGTGACCGGCACCCTGGCGGTGGTCAGTCAGGAAATCGTCTGGCTGGCCAACCCGCAGATGCGCGCCAGCCAGCCTTCGGACGATGCGCCGCTGCTCAGTTATGACCAGATCATTGCCGCCATCAAGAAGGCCGAACCCAATACCCTGGTCGAGTCCATCAGTCGACCCGACGAATCACACTTCGCCCTCGACGTGGAGGTCAGCTATCCCGACGGTCGTTCGGTGACGGTGTACGTCAACCCGTACACCGGCGTGATCCAGGGCACAGCCCCGCAATTCAATTTCAAGGCCTTTACCCGTGCCCTGCATGGCTGGTGGCTGGTGCCGTTCACCAACGGTTACAGCTGGGGCTGGTACCTGGTGTCGTTCCTCAGCCTGCCGTTGCTCGCGTCCCTGGTCACCGGGCTGGTGGTCTACAAGCGCTTCTGGAAAGGCTTTTTCCGGCCGACCCTGCGTATTCGCCACGGTGCACGGATCTTCTGGGGCGATTTTCACCGCCTCAGCGGCATCTGGTCGATCTGGTTCATCGCGGTGATTTCCGTCACCAGCACCTGGTTCCTGATCGAAGCCTTCATGTTCGATAACCAGGTTTCGATTTCCACCGCACCGGTAGCGCTGGTGGTCCAGCGCGAAAGCGTGCCGATGTCCGCCGATGGCGCGCCGGCACCGATGATCAGCCTGGAGACCGCGATTGCGCAGGCCAAGGCCAGCATCCCCGGGCTGGAAGACAGTTTTGTCAGCATGCCCGCCAATGCCTACAGCTACCTGTCGGTGGGGGGGCGCAGTTGGTATCCGCTGATATTCCAGACCGCCGAGATCAACCCGTACACCGGCGACGTCGGCGCCACCCGCCTGCTGTCGGACCGCTCGGGCCTGGAACTGGTGACCGAATCCATGCGGCCGCTGCACACCGGCGATTTCGGTGGCCTCTGGATCAAGCTGATCTGGTTCTTCTTCGGCCTGATCCTGAGCATGATGGTGCTCAGTGGCCTGTTGATCTGGACCAAGCGCACCGCACTGGCCACGGCGAATGCCCTCAAGCGCGGCAACAAGACCCCACGCAGCCAGACTGCCGCGGTCTCCAGCCGTGAAACCACGGAGGTCAGCCAATGAGCCTGTTCGCCGCAGAAAAACCGGGTTCGAAACTGAGCCGTTTCTGGCACAAATGGCGTTTCCACATCAACGTCCTGCTGTTGCTGGTGCCTCTGGGATTCATGCCCAAATACTTCGCCGATGCCGCATTGTTTCGTGGTGATACGGGCCTGGGCGAGCGGGAAGTCGGTGAGGTTCAGGTCGGGCCCTGGAGCCTGCGCCTGGCCGAATTGCGCAATGAAGCACCGAGGCTCGATGGCCCGGCCGGCTACATGAAGAACTTCAATGCGGCGCTGTGCGACAGCTGCCGCGATCAAGTCAAGGCGACTTACCTGCGCATCGGCAAGCCCCGCAGCCTGCGCGCCGCCGGGGTGATTTTCTTCGGCACGCCATATCGCATGGGGGCGATGCTGCCGATCCCGGAGAAGACCAAGGCCGACGCCGAGCTGTGGATCACCATGGAAGGGTGGGACGGCAGCATGCATCAGGCATCCATTCCGCTGAGCCAGGCCTCCCCGGCCACCCTCGCCTGGCTGAACCAACAAGGAGGTAAACCATGATCAATGTCATCCGTCCTCTGGGCGCCGCGTTGCTGGTGCTTTGCGCCGGTTTCAGCGCCAGCGCCCTGGCCCACAACCCGATGTGCGAATGCAAGGCCATCGACGCCGAGCAGATCCGGTGCACCGGCGGCTTTTCCGATGGCAGCGGTGCGCCGGGCGTAACCCTGGACGTCATCGGCTACGACGAGACCATCCTGGTGCCGGGCAAGCTCGGTGCCGATTCGACCCTGACCTTCAAGAAGCCCGGCGCCGAATTCTACGTGCTGTTCGACGCCGGTCCCGGTCACGTCGTCGAGATCGACCAAGCGGACATCGAGGCCCCATGAGCACCCCAACCACCCACGTCGTCCGCCCGGCCGGAGCCGGCCATGAAACCCTTTATGTGCTGCTGTTGTGCCTGATGATCCTGGCGGTGGCTGGCTCGGTCGTCGCCTGGCGCCACGAATCCCAGGAAGTGAGTAACGTCAACAGTCATCAACTGGATGCCCGTCGCGACCTGAGCGCCTCCGAGCAAGGCATCTACGCCGACCTGCGGGTGACGCTGGACGAAATTCATCTGTTGCGCCAGGAACAGCAGACCTTGCCGACGCCTGAAGTCCTCGCCGACGAAGGCTTCGCGCCTTTTGCGCAGGATGCAAGTTCCGTCAGCCGTGGCGGTCATGCCTGGCAATTGCTCGAGGCCAGGGCCTACTTCGGCCAGAGCCAGGCGCCTGCGGTGGCCGGCTCGTTTCTGATGCGCCTGAGCGCTGACGACGATGCGCCGGACATCTGGCTCAACCCCGGCACAACCCTCGCGGCCCCGACTGACCTCTCCGATACCGCACTCGAAAGCGCCGGCTGGCAGCAGATCGTCGCGCAATTCGATGCCGGCGTGACCCGCCAGCACCGGCACTGAACCCTCGCCATTACCCGAGAGAAGACCGCTTTCCCATGCCTAGTTCATCTCCACGCTCATTGCTGCGCCTGCTGCTGGTCGGCCTGCTCGCCTGCCTGCTGACACCCCTGGCCAGCGCCGACGAGGCCAAGCGCCTGCGCATCGGTATCACCCTGCACCCTTATTACAGCTATGTGGCCAACATCGTCGGCGACAAGGCCGAAGTCGTGCCGCTGATCCCGGCCGGCTTCAACCCGCATGCCTACGAGCCTCGCGCCGAAGACATCAAGCGCATCAGCGGCCTGGACGTGGTCGTGCTCAACGGTGTGGGTCATGACGACTTTGCCGACCGCATGATTGCCGCCAGCGAAACGCCGAACGTCCCGGTGATCGAAGCCAACGAAAACGTCCCCTTGCTGGCCGCGACCGGCGTCGCCGCCCGCGGTGCCGGCAAGGTCGTGAACCCGCACACCTTCCTGTCGATCAGCGCCTCGATTGCCCAGGTCAACAACATCGCCCGGGAACTGGGCAAGCTCGATCCGGCCAACGGCAAGACCTACACCCAGAACGCCCGCGCCTACGGCAAACGCCTGCGGCAGATGCGCGCCGACGCCCTGGCCAAACTGACCCAGGCGCCAAACGCCGAACTGCGGGTGGCAACGGTGCATGCGGCGTATGACTACCTGCTGCGCGAATTTGGCCTCGAAGTGACAGCCGTGGTCGAGCCGGCCCATGGCATCGAGCCAAGCCCGAGCCAGCTGAAAAAGACCATCGACCAACTGCGCGAACTGGACGTGAAAGTGATCTTTTCGGAGATGGATTTTCCATCCACCTACGTCGAGACCATTCAGCGTGAATCCGGGGTGAAGCTCTATCCGCTGTCGCACATTTCCTATGGCGAGTACACGGCTGACAAGTACGAAAAGGAAATGACCGGCAACCTCAATACTGTGGTCCGGGCGATTCAGGAGTCCGGCGCATGACGGCGAAAGAAACCATCAGTACACGACCCTCCGGACCCGCTGACACCGAATCCCCTGTGGGAGCGAGCTTGCTCGCGAAGGCGGTGGGTCAGTCAACATCATTGCCAAATGACACACCGCAATCGCGAGCAAGCTCGCTCCCACAGGGTTTGGGCCCGACGCTGGATTTTGCGGAGGTCAGCCTGACCCTCGGCCGCACGAGGATCCTCGACCAGGTCACCTTCCAGGTCCAGCCCGGCAGCGTGCATGCGCTGGTCGGTCCCAACGGGGGCGGCAAGAGTTCGCTGATCAAGACCCTGCTCGGGCAGATGCCGCATCAGGGTCGCTTGAGCCTGCAATGGCCAGGTACGCCCGGGACCATCGGCTATGTTCCGCAAGCGCTGGAATTCGACCGCGGCCTGCCGATGACCGTCGAAGATTTCATGGCCGCGATGTGCCAGCGGCGGCCGGCGTTCCTTGGTTTGAGCAAGCATTACGCGGCCGCGATCGGTGAAGCACTGGAACGGGTCGGCATGCAGGACAAGCGCAAACGACGCATGGGCGCCTTGTCCGGTGGCGAACGCCAGCGCGTGTTGCTGGCTCAGGGGCTGATCCCGGCGCCGCAATTGCTGGTGCTGGATGAGCCGATGTCGGCCCTCGATGAGGCGGGCATCCAGGTGTTCGAACGGCTGCTCGGCGACTGGCGCCGGAGCGGCATCACCGTGCTGTGGATCGAGCATGACCTGGAAGCGGTCGGTCGTCTGGCCGATCGCGTCACCGGACTCAATCGCCGGGTACTGTTCGATGCCGCACCGAAACAGGCACTGACGCCGGAACGCCTGCTGACCCTGTTCTCCACCCATCCACGGAGCGCTGCCTGATGAGTTACGAAGCCTTTCGCTTGATGGTCCAGGGCTGGGCCTCGTCGGGTTATCTGCCCGAGGCGCTGGCCTATGGATTCGTGGTCAATGCCCTGCTCGCCGGCTTGCTGATCGGCCCGGTGCTGGGCGGCCTGGGCACGCTGGTGGTGGTCAAGCGCTTCGCGTTTTTCTCCGAAGCGGTGGGTCACGCGGCATTGACCGGCGTGGCCATCGGCATCCTGCTCGGTGAACCCTACACCGGACCTTACGGCAGCCTGTTCGGCTACTGCCTGTTATTCGGCATCCTGCTCAACTACCTGCGCAACCGCACCGGCCTGGCGCCGGATACCTTGATCGGCGTTTTCCTCTCGGTTTCGTTGGCGCTAGGGGCCAGTCTGCTGCTGATCCTGGCCGGCAAGATCAACGTGCACATTCTGGAAAACGTCTTGTTCGGCTCGGTGTTGACGGTCAACGGCAACGACCTGCTGGTGCTGGCCATCGTCGGTTCGCTGGTGATGGCGCTGGCCTTGCCGCTGTACAACCGCATCATGCTCGCCAGTTTCAATCCGCAGCTGGCGGCGGTGCGCGGTGTGGCGGTAAAGACCCTGGATTACCTGTTCGTGATTCTGGTGACCCTGATCACCGTGGCGGCCGTTAAGGTCATCGGCGCGATTCTGGTCGGCGCCCTGCTGGTGATTCCGGCGGCGGCTGCGCGGTTGCTGAGCCAGTCGTTGAAAGGCTTCTTCTGGTGCTCGGTACTGATCGCCACGGTCAGCACGTTGTGCGGGATTCTTGCACCGATTGTCTTCGACCTGCCTATCCCGTCCGGCGCCGCGATCATTCTGGTGGCCGGTATCGCCTTCGCCCTGGCCGCCATTGCCCGTGGCGTTGTCCCCAGTCTGAAAGGGAACCTTGGATAAATGTCTTTTTCTCTGCGTCAATTGAGCCTGGCCTTAGCCCTGTGCGGGCTGGTCCATACATCCTTCGCGGCGGACGGCGCCAAACCGTTGCGCGTGCTGGCGTCCTTGCCGATCACTTACGGTCTGGGCGAAGTCTTGCTCAAGGGCACTGACATCAGCCTTGAACGGGCGGCGCCGGCGAACCTGCCTGGCAGCCGTCAGACCGCCTACTTCACTGGACGTGGCGCGCCGGCGCTGGCCAAACTGGCGAGCGATGCCGATGCGGTCATCGGCCTGCGTTCACTGTGGGCGGATGATCCGCTGTACCCGATCTCCCGGCGCAGCAATATCCGTATCGTCGAAGTCGATGCCGCGCGCCCGGTGGACGGCGCCCTGCCCGGCATCGCCGTGCAGCCGGACAACAAGGTCGACGGGTTGAACAGTCAGCCGTGGTTTTCCAGCAACAACATGGGACGGATGGCGGACGTGATGGCCGCGGATCTGGTGCGCCTGGCGCCAGACGCCAAGCCGAAGATCGAGGCCAACCTGGCGGCGCTTAAACAACGCTTGCTCAAATTCAGCGCCGACAACGAATCGCGGCTGGCCAGTGCCGATAACCTCAGTGTGATGAGCTTGAGCGATCACTTCGGCTACCTGATCGGTGGCCTCAACCTGGAGCTGATCGGCGTCGATGCGCGGCCGGATGCCGAGTGGACACCTGAAGCGCTCAAGGCATTGGGCGCTACGCTGAAAGACAATGATGTGGCGGTGGTGTTGCATCATCGGCAGCCTTCGGACGCGGTGAAAGCGGTGATTGCCGAGGCTGGGAGTCGGTTGGTGGTGTTGAGCGTGGATGCGGCGGATCCGGTGTCGGAGCTGGAGGGGAATGTGGACTTGGTGATCAAGGGGTTGAGCGGGACGTAGCGGCTGTCAGTCTCCTGTAGAAAAAGCGAAATGGTGCGCCGATCCCTGTAGGAGCGAGCTTGGCCCGGGCGGCATGCCGACGAGGGTCGTCAACGATAACGCTACAAGCCTGACTACCTGCAGCGTTCTCGGGTTTTTCGCGAGCAAGCTCGCTCCTGCATTGGCAAGAAAAAACCCGCTGACCGATCGGTCCAGCGGGTTTGTTTCTAAGCGTAAAACTCAGTGAGCCACAGCTGCCTGCTCTTCCATCTTCTGCCGCAGGCTCAGCGGACGCATGTCGGTCCAGGCTTCCTCAATGTACGCCAGGCATTCCTTTTTCAGACCGCACTTGCCCACGGTGCGCCAGCCGGCAGGCACGGCCTTGTAATCGGGCCAGATCGAGTATTGCTCTTCGTGGTTGACCACGACCTGAAAGAGGATGTCCTCGCGGTCGAATACTGACGTCATGGTGTGTCTCCATCGCTGTAGGGGTGGGCTGCACTGCGTGCGCAGCCGGTCTGTAGAAGGAACGTTCGAGGTACCGGAAAATTTACAGGCCGGCAGCCGCAGCAGCCATGGCCCGGCCGAAAATCTCGGCGACCCGATCGATTTCCGCTGCGGTAATCACCAGTGGCGGCAAAAAGCGCACCACCCCGCCGTGGCGACCACCCAGTTCGAGGATCAGCCCGCGCTTGAGGCATTCGCGCTGCACCAGCGGTGCCAGGCGAGCAAAGATAGGCGGGTGCCCCTGGGCATCCGGCGCGCCAGCCGGATCGACCAGTTCCACACCAAGCATCAAGCCGCGCCCGCGGATATCACCCAGTTGTGGAAAGTCCCGCTGCAGGATGCGCAGGTGTTCGCTCAAGCGTTCGCCCATGGCGGCGGCATGCTCGCAGATGCCGTGTTCGGTCAGGTAACGCATCACCGCGGAGCCAGCCGCCATCGCCATCTGATTGCCGCGGAACGTCCCGGCATGGGCACCCGGCAGCCAGGTGTCGAGCCAGTCGCGATAGACCACCACCGCCAGTGGCAGGCTGCCACCGATGGCTTTGGACATCACCACCACATCCGGAATGATCCCGGCATGCTCGAAGGCAAACATTTTGCCGGTGCGGGCAAATCCGCTCTGGATCTCATCGACGATCAGCGCCACGCCTGCCTTTTCGGTAATCCGTCGCAGACCGCGCAGCCAGTCGAGATCGGCCGGGATCACCCCGCCCTCGCCCTGCACCACTTCGACGATCACCGCTGCCGGCAATTGCACGCCGGCTTCCGGGTCATTGAGCAGGTTTTCCAGGTAATTGAGGTTGACCTGCACCCCTTGTGCGCCGCCAAGACCGAACGGACAGCGGTAATCGTAGGGGTACGGCATGAACTGCACGCCGCTGCTCAGCAAGGCGCCCAAGGGTTTTTTCGGCCCCAGACTGCCCATCAGGCTCAGCGCGCCCTGACTCATGCCGTGGTAACCGCCCTGAAACGACAGTACGGTGCTGCGACCGGTGGCGGTGCGCACCAGTTTCAGCGCAGCTTCCACTGCGTCGGTACCGGTGGGGCCGCAGAACTGGATCTTCGCTTCAATGGCCAAGGCTTGCGGCAGCAGGCCGAACAGATCCTGGACAAACCGATCTTTGACCGGGGTGGTCAGGTCGAGGGTGTGCAACGGCAATTCATCGGTCAGCACTTGCTGGATCGCTTCGATCACTACCGGGTGGTTATGCCCCAGCGCCAGCGTGCCAGCGCCGGCCAGGCAGTCGATGAACGTGCGACCTTCGACGTCCTCGACGTAGATGCCTTTGGCGCGCTTGAGTGCCAGGGGAATGCGTCGCGGGTAGCTGCGGGCATTCGATTCCTGCCGGCTCTGGCGGGCCAGCAACGGCGATTCGTTGAACTGATAAAGCACCTCGATCGGCGCCGGAGCGATCCGGGCCGACTGATCTTCCACAAGGCTGGTAGCGACTGTCATCTCTCGACCCCTAAAAAGGTTTTCCTGTTGTGGAAACGCATCAGGGTCGCGGGGATTTAGCCCTCTGATCAGCTTTGCGTGAAGGGGGCGACAAGCCTTTGTGCATGGGAATCGCTTGCAGGCCCGCGACCAGGAACGATTGGGCGCAAGGCCGGTAGCCGAGATGTCGGTAAAACGCTTCGCCGGTGCGGGTGCTGTTGAGTCGCGCCTGGCACCAGCCCTGATTGGCCAGCCAGCCTTCGAGGTCCTGTACCAGCGCTTGCCCGGCCCCCCGTCGAAACCATTCCGGCTGTACATAGCAGAAGGCGATCCTGCCGCTGATCGAGGCCATGGCAACGCCGACGGGCTTGTCTTGCAGCAGGGCGATATTGAGGTATAACCGCGGGTCGCTGAGCCAGGGCTGGATGTGTTCGATGGTCTTGCTATGGGTCCAGGTGGCAACGGTTTGCGGATGGTTGCGATGATCGATCGCGCAACCGACGCGGATGGAGCGCTCGACGATGCGGCTGATGATGCCGGCGTCGGCGACGCTTGCCTTGCAGATGTGTATCGATGCATCCATGGCGCTGTTACCTCAATCCATTGAGTCAAAGCTGGCGGGGACGATAGCGCCGCGGGGGCTCGAATGCCAATGGAGAGAAGTTACATCTGATGTGCACCACAGATCCCTTGCAGGAGCCGGCTTGCCGGCGAAGGCGGTGTGTCAGGCGCCGTTGATGTCGCGGCTGATGGCCTCTTCGCTGCGATGCGGCGACCCGACAAGCCGCCTCCTACAGGGGGGGTTGTGGTGTTGGTCAAACGGGTTGCAGCGGCATGGTCAATTCGACCCGCAATCCATCCGGCCGGCTGTCGAAACGCAGGGTACAACCACAGCGCTGAACGATGGCCTGGACGATCGCAAGCCCCAAGCCGCAGCCGGTGCTCTGGCCGTTGCGCCAGAAACGTTGGGTCAGGTGTTGCAGATCTTCGTCGGCAATACCAGGGCCATGGTCGCGCACCACAAACTGCACGTGGTTGTCGGCGGTTTCCAGACTCAGCTCCACGGGACCGTCACCGGGGGTATGACGCAGGGCATTGTCCAGCAGGTTGCGCAGCGCCGCGATGGACAACACGGCCGGCATTTGCACCGGGGCGTGCGAGATCTTCGGCGGCACCTTGAATCTGATTCGCTGGCGGTCACCGCTGGCGGCGTCCTGAATGGCCAGTTCCGCCACTTGCTCAGCGCTGCACTGCGCACCATCGTCGAACGACAGACTGCCCTCGACCCGCGCCAGCAGCAGTAACTGCTCAAGGGTCCGGTGCAGGCGATCGGCACCCTCTTCGGCCCGGGCCAGGGACTGATCCCGGGCCGCGCCTTCGGTCATGCGCGCCACTTGCAGGTGGGTCTTGATCGCTGTCAGCGGGCTGCGCAACTCGTGGGCCGCGTCACCGGTCAGGCGGCGCTCGCGCTCGATGGTCTTGCCGATCCGTTGCAACAGCTGATTCTGGGTATCGAGCAAGGGCTGCAGTTCACTGGGCAACGGCTGGATCTGCAAAGGCTCCAGGGAATCGGCGCTGCGCCTTTTCAAGGCATCGCGCATGCGATTGAGCGGCGCCAGTCCCTGACCGATTCCCAGCCATAACAGGCACAGGCAGCCCAGCAACGCCACGCCGACCGGCACCGAGGCGGCCAGCAGGATCGACATGTTCAGGGCTTCGCGCTCGATCTGCCGATCGGCCGTGGTGATGCGCAGATCGCCGCGGGCCAGGGTAAAACTGCGCCACGGCGCGCCGTCGATCATCTGATCGTGGAAGCCCATCTTCTCGGCTTCCAGGGTTTGTTGCGGGTCGGTGTGGCTGCGGGCGAGGATTTCACCGCGCAACGAGCTGACCTGACACGCCATGCCGCCGGGGATATTCAGTTGTTCGGCGCTGAAATGGGTGCCCTCGCCCTTGCTCGGCAACGCCGGCAATTGCTCCATCAGACCGGCGACCATGCGCGCCGAAGCCACCAGCCGCTGGTCGAGGGAAAACATCATTTGATTGCGCAGGTCGCTGAGCATCCAGGCCGCCGCCAGGGCCCAGATCAGCGCAAAAGCGGCGCCCAGCGTGAGGCTCAGGCGCAAACGCAGGCTCATCACTTCGATTGATCTCCGCCGTCCGCCGGCCCCAGGCGATATCCCAGGCCGCGCACCGTTTCGACGATACCGTTACCCAGTTTACGCCGGAGGTGATGGATATGAACGTTAAGGGCGTTGCTTTCCAGTTCGTCGTTGAAGCCGTAGACGCTGTCTTTCAGTTGTTCGGTAGACAGCACCCGTCCACGGTTATGCAACAAGGCTTGCAACAGTGACTGCTCACGACGCGAAAGGTCCACCGGCTGACCGCCGAGCATGGTTTCGCGGCTGCTCGGGTCGTACGTCAGGGCACCGTGCTCGATCAGATTGACGCTGCGCCCGGCCACCCGGCGCAACAGGGTGTGCAGACGCGCCGCCAGTTCGCGCAGGTCGAATGGCTTGAGCAGGTAATCGTCGGCTCCGGCCTGCAAACCATCGACACGATCGGTGACCGAGTCCCGCGCCGTGAGGATCAGCACCGGAATCTCCAGGCCGTGATGGCGCAGCTGCTGCAGTAGCTTCAGTCCATCCTCATCGGGCAGGCCGAGGTCGAGCACCATCACGTCGAATTCGGCGACCTTGAGCATCGCCCGGGCCGCCGAGGCAGTGGCCACGTGCTCCACGGTAAGGCCCTGAGCTGACAGGCCAGCGACGATGCCGCTGGCGATCAGCTCATCGTCTTCGCAAACCAGTACGTGCATGGTGAGCTCCATAAAAAACACGATTTGAACAGACCAGCATTAAGTCGCGATTATGTCCGGGACCGCGACGGGATAGAAGCAAAAATCTGACCGTAAATAGTGTGTTACGCCAGCCATTACAAATGCAACGCATGGCGGCAACCATAGTCCATTATAGAGCCATCCCGGCTTGTCCTGCCATATATCGCAACATTTCCACTTTAAAAAACAACACACAATCTTCGCTTCAAGATATAGCATCAAGAACCATCACCAAACTGCATTAACAAAACAAGAATTACGGACCTGCCGCACAGCGATGCCGGCACTATTAATTCACTGATAAAGCAATATTCTTCACAACATTAACAACCAAAAGGAATTGGATCATGTCAACACTTGAAAATTTTGTAGCTGTCGATTGGCGCGCAGGAAAAGATAAAATCTTCTTCTTTTTTAAAGACAGCAATACCTACAGCCGATTCCACATCGGCAATAACCGGGTGGACGAGGGGTATCCAAAACCGGTCAAATACAGTAACTGGCACGATTTTCATGTGCATGCCAAGGACCTGCGATTCGGCTTCGCCAGCACCTCGATTGAAGGCTGGAACCTTGATCAGGACATTCTTTGGCTCTTCTATTACGACGCCTCGACACCGATGGTTTGCAAGTATGACCAAGATAGTGACAAGGTCATGAGCAATGATCGCGTTGAAGACACAATATGGGAAAATATCGTTCCGTACTTTGATCGTATCGTCGCGGGCACATGGTGGCAAGTATCTGTCGATAAACCGTTTGTCTTTCGATTCATCATGAACAACGGCCACTTTTTATATATCAACATCGGCATGGGACAGCCCGACAACAAGCCCTATTTTCGCATTGAACGCATCAACGACAGCACATGGCCTGGCTTGGCGCCGTACAAGGACCGGATCATAACCGCCGTGCAAAACGATCGGTCATTGGCCGATAGTTACTACTATATCTTCCTGACTGATAACGAGTACATCACCTACAACATCCCTGAAAAAAGAATGGAATACGGCCCGAAAAAAGTCGATAACGACACCTGGCCCGGACTACTACGCGGACCAAGACCTGAAATGTCAGCGACCGCGTCTGGTTTTGGCGTTGAAGCTTCAGTTTCCATACCCGCTGATTAATCATGGGTTAATCACCGCCCCCCATTGTGCACCCCACGTGCACAGACAACGGGCTTACCCATGCGTCAACTGTTTCTCCTTTTTGCGCTCTTGATCTCGGGCTTGGCCCAAGCGGGGGCCAATCCGTTCGAAACCAAACCCGACTTTCTTCCGGTCGGCCAGGCGTTCATTCTCACTTCCGAGCGCCTGGACTCCGGGGAAACCCAACTGTTCTGGCAGATTGCCAACGGTTATTACCTGTACCAGAAGCGTCTGAAATTGGATGGGCTGACTCAGGATCAGCAGCCTGTATTGCCTGCGGGCGAGTCGCACAGCGATGAATTCTTCGGTGAACAGCAGGTCTATCGCCAAGGCCTGGAACTGAAGATCCCGGCAGGCGCCACGGGTCAGATCAAGGTGGGTTTCCAGGGTTGCGCCGATGCCGGCCTGTGTTACCCGCCGCAAACCCAGGTGGTGGATCTGGGTGGAAACGCTGCGGCATCGGCCGTTGGCGAAGCACCTGATCAAGCCTTGGCCAGCGGCCTGCAACAGCGGGCACTGGGCTGGAGCCTGCTGGTGTTCTTCGGCCTGGGGTTGCTGCTGGCCTTCACCCCTTGCACCCTGCCCATGCTGCCGATCCTGGCCGGTTTGATTGTCGGCAGTGGCGCCACGCCCCGACGCGGGTTTGCCCTGGCCAGCAGCTATGTGATCTGCATGGCGCTGGTGTATGCGGCGATGGGTGTGCTGGCGGCGTTGCTTGGCGCCAATCTGCAGGCATTGCTGCAGAACCCTTGGTTGCTGGGTACCTTCGCCACGGTGTTTGTGCTGCTGGCGTTGCCGATGTTCGGCTTCTTCGAGTTGCAATTACCGGTGGCCGTGCGGGATCGCCTGGAGAATGTTTCTCGCAACCAGCGCGGCGGCAGTCTCTTTGGCGCTGGCGTCCTGGGGGCCGTCTCCGGTTTGCTGGTGGGTCCGTGCATGACCGCTCCGCTGGCGGGCGCCCTGCTCTACATCGCGCAAAGCGGCAATGCGTTGCATGGCGGGCTGATACTGTTCGCCATGGGCATCGGCATCGGCGTACCACTGCTGTTGCTGGTGACGGTGGGCAATCGCTTCCTGCCTAAACCCGGCGCGTGGATGAACCTGCTTAAAGGCGTGTTCGGCTTCCTGTTCCTCGCCACTGCGCTGCTGATGCTGCGTCCGGTGCTGGCTGAATCCCTGTGGGTCGGGCTGTGGGGTGCATTGTTGTTGATCGCCGCCTACAGCGCCTGGAAACAGTCCGAAGGGTTCGGGCGAGTCGCTCACCTGTTCGGTGCCAGTTCGCTATTGCTCGGCTTATGGGGCAGCCTGCTGATGATCGGTGCCGCCGGCGGCAGCGATGATCCGTTCAAACCGTTGCAGGTCTACAGCGCAACAAACCCGGGCAGCGCCACAAGCCCTGTCGGTCACGACGCCTTCACCACCATCAAGGACCCCGCCGCCCTGCAACGGGAGCTCGATGCGGCTCAGGCACAAGGGCAATGGGTGCTGCTGGACTACTATGCCGACTGGTGCGTGTCGTGCAAGGTCATGGAAAAACAGGTATTCGGCAAAGCCCATGTGCTGCAAGCCTTGAGCGATGTGCGCTTGCTACGGCTCGATGTCACCGCCGACAATGCCGCCAGCCGCGAACTGCTCGCCCGCTATAAAGTGCCGGGGCCACCGAGCCTGTTGTGGCTCGGTGCCGACGGCATCGAGCGCCGCAGCCAGCGCATCACCGGCGAGGTCGATGCCGACACCTTCCTGCAACGTTGGACCACCACCCGAGACGCCCGTTAATGCTGACTTTTACCCTCGGTACCTTTGCCATTGCGCTTAATCACCTGCTGCTGATCAGTGCCTTGGCGCTGGCGACCTTTGTCGGCTGGCGGGTGGCCAAGCGCGGTGGCGAGAATCCCGAGTCGGCGCTGTTCAGCTTGTTCCTGCTGGGCATGCTGGCGGCGCGAGTAGGGTTTGTCGCCGTTTACTGGACCCATTATCGGGACGATCCGTGGCAGATGATCGACCTGCGTGACGGCGGTTTCCTCGCCTGGCCAGGCGTGATCGTGCTGCTGCTCGCGGCCTTGTATCGAGGCTGGCGTCGCCCCGGCTTGCGCCGCCCACTGGGATTTGGCGTGGCCAGCGGTCTGGCGTTCTGGCTGCTGGCGACGTTTTCCCTGACGATTTACGAGCAAGGCACTCGCCTGCCGGAAATAACCCTGCGCAATGCCGCCGGTGAAACCGTGCAGCTGGCCGACTACAAGGGCGGCCCGCTGGTGATCAATCTCTGGGCCACCTGGTGCCCGCCGTGTCGCCGGGAAATGCCGGTGCTGGAAGATGCCCAGCAACAGCGCCCGGACCTGACCTTCCTGTTCGTGAACCAGGCCGAAAGCATGCAAAGTGTCAGTACCTATCTGGAAACCCAGGGCCTGAGCCTGTCCAACGTCCTGTTCGATGGTGGCGGCCGATTGGGCCAGGCCGTCGGCTCCATGGCATTGCCGACTACGCTGTTCTATAGCCCTGAAGGTCGCTTGCTGGGCAGCCATCTGGGAGAATTGTCGGAAGCCAGCCTGGCCCGCGCCCTGGAAAGCTTCGACACCTCTAATCCTGCCACATCAGCCACTTCTTCAAGGAAACCGCCATGCCCCGCCTCCGCCACCTGCTGACACTGGCCTTGGGTGCCACCCTGTTGCACCTGCCGTCGGTGCAGGCTGCCGAAGAACTGCCCGAAGCGATCAAAAAGATCGAAGCCAAAGGTGCGAAAATCGTCGGCCAATTCGATGCCCCCGACGGTTTGCGCGGCTATGCGGCGCAGTACCAGAACCGGGGCATGGCACTATACCTGACCCCGGATGGCAAGCATGTCCTGCTGGGCAATCTGTATGACGCCGAGGGTAATGACCTGAGCAGCGCGCCGTTGCAGAAGCTGGTTTATGCACCGATGGCGAAAGAAGTCTGGGCCAAACTGGAAACCAGCCACTGGATCGCTGACGGCAAAAAAGACGCACCGCGGATCGTCTATATGTTCAGCGATCCAAACTGCCCTTACTGCAATATGTTCTGGGAACAGGCGCGGCCGTGGGTGAAGGCCGGCAAGGTGCAGTTGCGCCATATCATGGTCGGCATCATCCGTGAAGACAGCCCGGGCAAATCGGCGGCGCTGCTGGCCGCCAAGGACCCGCAGAAAGCCTTGCAGGACCATGAAGGCGCCGGCAAGGGCAGCTCGCTCAAAGCCTTGAAAGAAGTGCCGCCGGCGATTCAGGCGAAGCTGGCGGCGAACATGCAGTTGATGGAAGAGCTGGAGTTGTCTGCGACACCGGCGATTTTTTATATGGATGACAAGGGAGAGCTGCAACAACAGCAAGGCGCGCCTTCGCCGGACAAATTGGTGAAGATTCTCGGGCCGAAATAATAGTTTGGCCGTTGGATTTGTGGTGACAGCAATAATGCCATCGCGGGCAAGCCACGCTCCCACAGGTTTTTGTGTCGTTTGTAAATATTGTGAACGACACCATACCTGTGGGAGCGTGGCTTGCCCGCGATGGCTTCTGTATGAGCGACTAATTTCTCTGGGCCAGAAACTCCAGCAATGCCTCGGTCACGAACCGCGCATTCTCCAGATTCGAGATATGCCCCGCCTCCGGCACCAGTACATAGGGGCAACCGATCAACTCGGCCATTTCCCGGGTTTCCGCCGGTGGCCGTGGTTGATCCTGGTCCCCGCACATCAGCAGCGTAGTGTCAGCGTTCAGCTCGTGCAGGCGCGGTAGCAGATCAGCCCGGCCAAACGTGATCCGCCCCATCGGCACGATGCTTTGGAGCAGACGATCCGCTGGCAGCGCCGCCAACGACGCACGGAAATCCTGATAAAGCGCCGACTTCTGGTCGATATCGGGATGGAAGAAGATCGGCACAATGATATCCAGCAGCTGTGGCGTTATCACGCCGGCATCTTCGATCTGCTTTAACAAAGAGAAATAATAATCGCGGGTCGGCTCGGGCTCTTCACCGAGATAAGTGTCCATCAGGACCAGGCCGTTGATTCGCCCGTGCGCCGATAAAGCCAGGCGCGCGCCCCACATGCCACCGACCGAAAGCCCCACCAGGGTGACGCATTCGATGTCCAGATGATCGAGCAAGGCCAATCCCTGGCGAGCGATGTCATCCAGTGAAGTGGTTGTTTGCGGTAGTGGCCCGGATTGGCCATGACCCCACAGGTCCGGGGCGATCACCCTGTATTGTTGCGTCAGGGCGGCAATCTGCGGCGCCCACATGGCCTGGTCCCAGAGATAGCTTCCGGCCAGCAGCACTGCCGGGCCCGTGCCTTGATCGATGTAGTGCAGCGGTTGTCCGTCTATGGTTACGAAGGGCATTGACTGTTTCCTTGGTGAAATGGGATTCACTTAAAGAGCAGGGGCAGCCTGAGGTGGGCGGAAACGGCAGTCAACGCGCAAATTTTCGCAAAATGTGCCGGCCCCATCGCGAGCAAGCTCGCTCCCACATGGGCCTGCATACACAGATCCATTGTGAGAGCGAGACCGGCTTGCCGGCGAAGGGGGGCTTGACCGACGCCGGAGAACTACAGGCCCTCCAACTCCGCCATCAGATCATTCAACCGATCCACCTTCTCCTCGGTGATGTCACTCGCCGCCAACCCCTCGATATGCTCGGCCAATTCCTCCACCGTGCTGCACTCGAACATCGCCCGCAGCGGCACATCGCGTTGCAAGGTTTTCTGCACCCGCGAAGCAATCTGCGTCGCCAGCAGCGAATGCCCACCCAGTTCGAAGAAGTTGTCGCGAATGCCGACCTTCTCGACCTTCAGCACTTCGGCCCAGATATCAGCCAACGTCTGCTCCAGCGTATTACGCGGCGCCCGGTAATCCTGGCTCTGCAACTGACCGATCTCCAGCACCGGCAGGGCCTTGCGATCGAGTTTTCCGTTAGCGTTGAGCGGCATCCGCTCGAGCCACAGCCAATGCAGCGGTACCATGTATTCCGGCAGCTCGGCGCGCAGGCGTTGCTTGATGCGCTCAAGGTGTTCGCTCGGATCCTGCGCCGAGTCAGCCGCAACCAGGTAACCCACCAGATGCTTGCCGTTCACCCCTTCCTGCACGCCGACCGCCGCTTCACGGACCTGCGGTTGCTCATGCAGACGGGCTTCGATTTCACCCAGCTCGATGCGGTAACCGCGAATCTTCACTTGGTGGTCGATGCGCCCGACGTACTCCAGCACGCCGTCACTGCGACGACGGGCCAGGTCACCGGTGCGATACAGGCGATCTGCACCAAACGGGTTAGGCACGAACGCCTGCGCCGTGCGCATCGGGTCGCTGACATAACCGCGGCCCACCCCGGTGCCTGCGACGCACACTTCGCCCACCGCCCCCAACGGCACCAATTCCAGCGTGCCATCGAGCAAATACAAACGGTTGTTGTCGGTCGGCGTACCGATCGGCAAATAGCTGCCGCGCGTCGACGCCAGGTCCACGCGGAAGAAGGCCACATCATCCGAGCACTCCGCCGGGCCATAGGCATTCACCAGTCCGGTATCCGGGTAGCGCAGCAGCCATTGATGCGCCAGTTCCGGCGGCATCGCTTCGCCGGTCGGCAGCATCCAGCGCAGACCGTCCAGGCTCATGCGTTCCTGGGCGAGCATGCCCTGGATCAGCGACGGCACGCTTTCCAGCACGGTGATGCCCTGGCTCTGCACATGGGCCAGCAAACCTTGCGGGTCATGGGCGATGGAGTTCGGCACGATGTCCACCCGCGCCCCGAACAGCGGTGCGGCAAGGAACTGCCAAACCGAAATGTCGAAGCTCTGCGAGGCGGTCTGGGCGATCACGTCGGCATCGCTCAGGTTCAGGTACGGCACTTTGCTCAGCTGGTTGTTGAGCATGCCGCGCTGCTCGACCATCACCCCCTTCGGCAGACCGGTAGAACCCGAGGTGTAGATCACGTAGGCGAGATTGTCCGGACCGCTGTAGATACCAGGATTCATCAGCGAAACATCGCTCGCTTGCACCTCTTCCCAGACCAGCAACTTCGGACGATTGGCGCACCCGAACTCATCGAGCAATGCCATGGCCTGCTCGCGGCAAGCTTGAGTGCAGACCAGCAACGGCGTGCGGCTCAGGTCGATGATCCGGCTCAAACGCTGACTTGGCAGTCCCGGGTCCAGCGGCAGGTAACCGGCGCCGGCCTTGAAGCTGCCGATAATCATGCCCAGCAGATCGAGGTTACGTTCGGCCAGCAACGCCACCGGTTGATCCAGCCCGACGCCGGCCGCGACCAGCGCATGGCCGAGGCGGTTGCTGCGCTGATTCAGCTCAAGGTAACTGTGTTGCTGATCCAGGCAGCTGGCGGCCATCCGCTGCGGATGCCGGGTCACCTGCGCTTCGAACAACTCGACGTAACTCTGCTCCAGCGGGTAATCGTGCTCGCTTTGGTTGCAGCCATGGATGAGGAAGTCCTGTTCCTCGGCCCCCAACAGCGGCAAATCGGCCATGTCGCCATGGAAGCCTTCGACCAGCGCCAGCAGCAGACGCTTGAACTCGCCAAGCATGCGCTCGATGGTCGACTCGTCGAAATAACGCTGGTCGTAGGACAGGTGCAAGCCCAGGTCATCGCCCGGATAGCACACTGCGGTCAACGGGAAGTTGGTGTGGGTACGACCCGAATCCGAGGTCGCATTGAGGCTTTGCGCACGGTCCAGCACCGAGACTTCCACCGGGGCGTTTTCGAACACGAACAGGCTGTCGAACAACGGCTGGCCCTTGGGCAGTTCGCTGTTTTCCTGAATGTTCACCAGTGGCAGGTACTCGTACTCGCGCAACTGCATGTTGCTGTCGAGCAAGCCGCTCAACCACTGGCGCACGCTGCAGCGCTGGTCGTCTTCCGGCATCTTCACCCGCAACGCGATGCTGTTGATGAACAGGCCCACGGTGCGCTGCATCTGCGGCATTTCCACCGGGCGCCCGGCCACAGTGACGCCGAACAGCACGTCGCGATCACCGCTCAAGCGCCGCAATACCAGGGCCCACGCCGCCTGGGCGAAGGTGTTGATGGTCAGCTGATGCGCCTGGGCCAGTTCGCGCAGTCGGGCGCCGTCACGGGCATCGAGACGGGTGTAGCGGTCGCCGACGAGCATGCCGCCGCTGTCACCGGCGTGTTCGCGCAGGAACGGCCGGTCGCTCGGAATCGGCGTGGTACGCTCGAAGCCTTGCAGGTTGTGCTTCCACCACTGCCGTGCCTCGGCCAGGCTCTGGCGTTGCAGCCAGCCGATGTAGTCGCGATACCGCGGTGGCACGGCCAACTGCGCTTCCCGGCCTTCGCCAAGGGCGCTGTAGATTTCGAAGAAGTCGTTCATCAACAGCGAACGGCACCAGGCATCGATCAGGATGTGGTGGTTGCTCATCATGAACCAGTAGCGCGCTTCGCCGACCTTGATCAGACGCAGGTGGAAGGGTGCCTGGTTGAGCAGATCGAAACCGGCCTCGCGCTCGCTTTTGAGCAGTGCCTGCAACTTCGGCTCTTGCCCGGCCTCGGCGATAGCGCTCCAGTCCAGGTACTCGATCGGGGTGCTGCCCGGTTTGTGGATCACTTGCAGCATGTCTTCGCCGACGTTCCAGCAGAACGACGCACGCAAGGCTTCGTGACGGGCGATCACCGCCTGCCAGGCCTGGGCGAAACGCTGCGGATCGAGCTCGCTGTCGATGCGGTAACGGTCCTGCATGTAGTAGAGGCCGGTGCCCGGTTCCAGCAGGGTGTGCAGCAGCATGCCTTCCTGCATCGGTGTCAGCGGGTAGACGTCTTCAATGACCGCAGCCGGCACCGGCAGCGCATCGAGTTGCGGCTGGGTCAGCCTGGCCAGCGGGAAGTCCGACGGTGTCAGGCCGCCCGCGTTGTCCTGCAGGCAATGCTCGACCAGGCTCTGCAATTCGCCAAGGTAAGCGTCCGCCAAATCGGTGATGGTTTGCCGATCATGGCGTTCGGCGCTGAAGGTCCAGCGCAGCACCAGCTCACCGCCGTACACCTGACTGTCGACGCTCAGCTCGTTGGGCAGCGGCGCTTTCGGATCGTGTGCGGCGCCGACCGGCTCATCCAGCGGATGGAACAACGCATCGTTGCCGAAGCTCTGGTCGAACTGGCCGAGGTAGTTGAAGGTAATCGGCGCCATCGGCAGTGCAGCCATGGACTGGCGGCACGGCTCATCGGCCAGGTAGCGCAACACGCCATACCCCAGACCTTTGTGTGGCACTGCGCGCAATTGCTCCTTGATCGCCTTGATCGAGGCGCCCTGCTCTTGCATTGGCATCAGGCGCAGTGGATAAGCGCTGGTGAACCAGCCAACGGTGCGGGTCAGGTCGATCTCGTCGAACAGGGTTTCGCGGCCGTGGCCTTCGAGTTGAATGAGCGCCGATTGCTGCCCGCTCCAGCGGCACAACACCCGCGCCAACGCGGTCAGCAACAAGTCGTTGACCTGGGTGCGATAGGCACTCGGTGCCTGTTGCAGCAATTGGCGGGTGCGTTCGCTGTCGAGGCGTACGCTGACGGTCTGTGCATGGCGATTCTGCCGACCGCCCTCGGGGCGTTCGCACGGCAAATCAGCGGTCGGCCCCGCCAGTTGCGACTGCCACCAGCCCAGCTCTTCACGCAGTGATTCGCTGCCGGCATACGCCTGCAGGCGTGCGGACCACTCCTTGAAGGCACTGGTTTTCGCCGGCAATTTGACCGACTGGTGCGTGGCCAGTTGGCGATACGCGGTTTGCAGATCGTCCAGCAGCACCCGCCAGGAAACCCCGTCCACCACCAGGTGATGAATGACGATGAACAGCCGTTGCTGGTCGCCGGGCGCATCGACCAGCAGGGCGCGTACCAGCGGGCCCTGTTCGAGGTCGAGGCTGCGCTGGGCATCGGCAAACAGTGCGGTGCATTTATCCATGGAGGGCACGCGCACTTGCCAGAGCACCGGTGTTTCGCAGACCGGCTGGTGTTCGGCGGTCCATTGCCCTGGGACTTCAGTGAAACGCAGGCGCAAGGCGTCGTGTTGTTCGATCACGGCCAGCAGCGCCGCTTCAAGGCAATGGGGTTCCAGGGGCACGGTCGGTTCCAGCAGCAATGCCTGGTTCCAGTGCTGACGCTGTGGGATTTCAGTGTCGAAGAACCAGTGCTGGATCGGCGTCAACCGCGACTCGCCGGTGATCAGGCCTTGTTCAGCGCGCAGCTGCTCGACACGGGTCGCCACGGCGGCCAGGGTCTGCACGGTCTGGTGCTGGAACAAGTCCCGCGGGCTGAAGTGGATGCCCTGCTGGCGGGCCCGGCTGACCACCTGGATCGACAGAATCGAGTCGCCACCCAGTTCGAAGAAGTTGTCGTTGAGCCCCACCTGCCCTACGTTCAGGACCTCGCACCAGATGTCGGTCAGGGTCAGTTCAAGCGCGTTGCCCGGCGCCACGTACTGCTGGCGGTTCAGTTCCGGGTCCGGTGCCGGCAGTGCGCGGCGGTCGAGTTTGCCGTTGGCGGTCAGCGGCCACTGAGCCAGCAGGATCAGGTGCGTGGGCACCATGTAGTCCGGCAGTTGCGACTTGAGGTGAACCTTGAGGGATTCGCGCAGTTCGGCTTGTTGCGTTTCGTCCTGTTCGGCGAGCTCGGTGACCACGTAGCCGACCAGTTGCTTGCCACTGGGTGCATCGAGCGCCAACACCACCGCTTCACGGACCGCTGCGTGTTCCAGCAGTCGGGTTTCGATTTCGCCCAGCTCGATGCGGAACCCGCGAATTTTCACTTGATGGTCAATACGCCCAAGGTATTCCACCAGACCATCGGCGCGCTGACGCACCAGGTCGCCGGTGCGGTACAGACGCCCGCCATCGGCGGCGAACGGGTCGGCGACAAAACGCTCGGCCGTCATCCCCGGACGCTGGTGATAACCCTGGGCCAGACCGGCGCCGCCGACATACAACTCCCCCGTCGCGCCCTGCGGCACCAGCGCCAGGTCGGCGTCGAGGATGTAAGCCACGCGAGCGCCGATCACACTGCCGATCGGCACGCTGCCCAGGCCTTCTGCCAACTGTTCCGGCGCCAGGCTGGCCAGCGGCATGACCACGGTTTCGGTCGGGCCGTAGGCGTTGAAGAACAGGCTCGGCTTGAACGCCGCGCGGATTCGCTGCAGGTGTTCGCCGGTCAGGGCTTCGCCGCCGGTGATGCACATGCGCACCGGTAGCGTCTCGTTCCGGGTCGCCAGCCATTGGGCCAACTGGCTGCCGTAGCTCGGGGTGAAGCCAAGGATGTTGATGTGGTGACGGCGGATAAGACCGCAGATTTCTTCCGCGTCCCACTGGCCCTGGGCACGCAGGATAACCTGGGCACCACTCAGCAAAGGCACGAGCAAGCGTTCGGTGGCGGCGTCGAAGTTGATCGAATAGAAGTGCAGTTCGCAATCGTCCGGGCGCATGCCGAAGCGCTCGATCACGGCGCGGCAGTGCATGGCGATTTCACCGTGGGACACCACCACGCCTTTGGGCTTGCCGGTGGAGCCGGAGGTGTAGATCAGGTAGGCCTGATGTTGCGGCAGGCTGATAAATGGCAGCTCGCTGGCAGGATAGTTGAGCAGTTCGGCAGAGTCTTCTTCCAGGCACCAGCGGGCGACAGTGGAAGGCAACTCACCCAGTGCGTCGAACATCGCCGCATCGCTGAGCAGCAAACCGATGCCGCTGTCTTCGATCATGTAGTGCAGACGATCCAGCGGGTATTCCGGGTCCAGCGGCACGTAGGCGCCGCCTGCCTTGAGGATCGCCAGCAGGCCGACGACCATTTCCAGCGAACGCTCAAGCGCCAGGCCCACCCGGACCTGCGGGCCGACCCCACGTTCGCGGAGCATCCAGGCCAGGCGATTGGCGCGGCTGTCGAGTTCGGCGTAGCTCAGGGTTTTGCCGGCAAAGGTCAGTGCCGGAGCATCCTTGCGCACCAGCGCCTGCTCGCTGAACAGATGATGAATACACTGATCCAGGCGATGCTCGCCCGGTTCGACGCCGAGGCTGTCGAGCAGGTGTTGCTGTTCGCTCGCGTCCAGCAACGGCAGCTCACTGAGACGCTGTTGCGGATCGGCCAGCAGCGCTTCGAGCACATTGCGCCAATGCCCGGCCATGCGCGCAATGCGCGGTTCGTCGAACAGGTCGGTGCTGTAGGTCAGGCAGCACCCCAGGCGGTGATCGAGGTCAGTGACTTCCAGGTTGAGGTCGAACTTGGTCGCCCGGGCATCGTTGGCCAGGTATTCGACGGTCATGCCGGCCAGGGTACGGCTCTGCTGGAATTCCCAGCGTTGCACGTTGCACATCACCTGGAACAGTGGGTTGTACGCAGCGCTGCGCGGTGGCTGCAAGGCCTCGACCAGATGGTCGAATGGCAGGTCCTGATGGGACTGGCCCTCGATCACCGTGTGGCGAACCTGCTCGAACAACTCGCCGACGGACATCTGGCCGTCGAGCTGGCAGCGCAGTACCTGGGTGTTGAGGAACGCACCGATCAACCCTTCGCTTTCCGGACGGATCCGGTTGGCGACAGGGGCACCGATGCGCAGGTCGGTCTGGCCGCTGTAGCGGTAGAGCAGCACGGCCAGCGCGGCAGTCATGGTCATGAACAGGGTCAGGCCGTGGGCTGCGTTGAAGGCGCGAACCCGGGCGGCAAGCTCATCGCTGAGGTCGAAGCGAAACAGTTCGCCCTGATGACTTTGCACCGGCGGCCGCGGACGGTCGGCGGGCAATTCCAGCAGCGGATGTTCGCGCCCCAGCTGTGTGGTCCAGTAGTCGAGCTGGCGCTGGCGTTCGCCGGATTCCAGCCACTGGCGCTGCCACACGCTGTAATCCAGGTACTGCACCGGCAGCGGTGCCAGCGGCGATTCGCGGTCCTCGACAAAGGCTTCGTACAGCGCGCTCAGCTCCCGGGCGAAAATGTCCATCGCCCAGCCTTCGGTGACGATGTGGTGCAGGGTCAGCACCAGGTAGTGTTCCTGTTCGGCGGTCTTGACCAGGCAGGCGCGCAGCAGCGGTCCGGTTTCCAGATCGAATGGCGTGTGGGCTTCGCTGTCGGCCAGTTGCTGCACCCGTTGCTCACGGCTGTCGGCATCCAGCGTCGAGGAATCCTTGCAGTCCATGCGCAGGCCGGTTTCTGCATGAACCTGTTGCCGGGCCACGCCGTCAACGCTCGGGAAGGTCGTGCGCAGGGTTTCGTGGCGCATGATCAGCGCCTGCAACGCCGCTTCAAAACGCCCGACGTCGAGCACCCCGCGCAGCCGCGCCATGCCCCCGACGTTGTAGGCCGGGCTGTCCGGTTCCATCTGCCAGAGGAACCACATGCGTTGCTGGGAATAGGACAACGGCACCACCTGGCTCCGGTCGACTGTCTCGATCGGTGGCTGTTTGTTGGTGTTGCCGCTGGCCTGAATCGACTGCACCTGGTCGACAAACGCGCCCAGTTCACTGTGCTCGAACAGCGCCCGTAGCGGCAACTCGACGTCGCAGGCCTGGCGGGTGCGGGAAATGGTTTGCGTGGCCAGCAGCGAGTGGCCGCCGAGGGCGAAGAAATCGTCGCGCAGACCGATCTGCGCAAGGCCCAGGACCTCGCGCCAGATACCGGCGATTTGCTGTTCCAGCGCAGTGACCGGCGCGACGTGTTCGCGAACTTGCCACTGGGGTTCGGGCAAGGCGCGACGGTCGAGCTTGCCGCTTGGACTCAGGGGCATTTCGTCCAGACGCATCAGCTGCGCCGGGACCATGTATTCAGGTAACTCGGCGGCCAGTGCGGTTTTCAGGCGCGCGGTTTGAGCATCAATGTCTTCAGAAGAATCGCTGGTGGTGTAGTAACCGATCAACTGTCCGCCGGCCGCCGTTTCACGCACCAGCACCACGGCTTGTGCAACGCCCGCCTGGATCAGCAGCCGCGCTTCGATTTCTTCCGGCTCAACCCGGAAGCCGCGCAGTTTGACCTGCTGATCGAGGCGACCGAGGTAGTCGATCACGCCATCGGCAGTCCAGCGGACACGGTCGCCGGTGCGGTACAGACGCGCACCCTGCTCGCCCAGCGGATCGACGACGAAGCGCTCGGCGGTCAGGCCCGGGCGCCCCAGATACCCTCGTGCCAGGCCGATGCCGCTGATGCACAATTCACCCGGTACACCGACCGGAACCGGATTGAGATCACCGTCCAGCACGCGGCACACCACGTTGCCCAGCGGACGCCCGATCGGCGAACGTTCGCCATCGGCGGTGGTGCACTGCCAGTGAGTGACGTTGATCGCTGTTTCCGTCGGGCCATAGCGGTTGTGCAATTGCACCGCCGGCCATTGTTCCAGTACCCGATTGCGCAACTCGGCAGGCAAGGCTTCACCGCCGCAGAACACACGCCGCAGGCTGGCACAGCCGGCGGTCAGCGGTTCGTCGATGAACAGCGCCAGCAAGGGTGGCACGAAGTGCAGCGTGGTCACGCCGTAGGTTTGAACGAGTTGCGCAATGCGGTGCGGGTCGCGGTGTTCGCCGGGACCGGCGAGCAGCAACCGACTGCCGGTGATCAAGGGCCAGAAACACTCCCACACCGATACATCAAAACTGATCGGCGCCTTTTGCATCAACACGTCAGTGTCGTTCAGGCGATAGGTGTCCTGCATCCATTGCAGGCGTTCGGCGAGGGCGGCGTGGGTGTTGCCGACACCCTTGGGCTGACCGGTGGAACCGGAGGTATAAATCACGTAGGCAAGGTTGTCGCCGTGCAGGTGCAGGCCCGGCGCATGGCTCGGCCAGCCATCCAGATGCAAAGCGTCCATGGCGATTACGCTGACACCGTCGCTGGCGGGCAGTTGGTCAAGCAATGGGGTCTGGGTCAGCAGCAATTCGACACCGCTGTCGTTGAGCATGTAGGCCAGGCGTTCGGCCGGGTAGTCCGGGTCCAGCGGCACGTAGGCGCCACCGGCCTTGATGATCGCCAGCAGGCCGATCAGCAACTGTGGCGAACGCTCGGCGGCGATGGCCACGCAGACATCCGGACCGACGCCCTTGTCGCGCAGGTAATGGGCCAGGCGGTTGGCCTGACTGTGCAGTTCGGCGAAGTCGAGTTGGCCGCCGTCCCAGATCAACGCGATGCGCTCGGGCGTCAGGCGCGCCTGTTCGTGGAGCAGCTCTGGCAACCATTGGCTGGCCGGCTTGCAGGGTGCTGCGCTCCAGTTTGCTTGCTGATCGAGCTCACTCGACGTCAGTAATGGCAGGTCGGCAATCAGGGCGTGCGGCTGTGCGCAAACCGCCCGCAGCAGGTTGCTGAAATGCTCGGCCAGCCGCTCGATGGTGGCGGCGTCGAACAGTTCGCTGGCGTAGTCGAAGGACAGGCTCAGGCGACCCTTTTGGTCTTCCTCACTGTGCAGTTGCAGATCGAACTTGGCTTCGCGGCTGTGCCATGGCAGTTCTTCGGCGAGCAGCCCGGGCAGACGTTTCAATGCGCTGAGGTCCCGTTGCTGATGGTTGAACATGACCTGGAACAGGCCTTGTTCCCGAGCCTGCGGAAAGGCTTCGAGCAGTTGTTCGAACGGCAGGTCCTGATGCACTTGTGCGCCCAACGCCGCCTGACGGACCTGCGCCAGCAAGTCAACGAATGGCTGTCGCGGATCGACCTCGGTGCGCAGCACCTGGGTGTTGATGAAAAAGCCGATCAGGCCCTGGGTTTCCAGGCGCGGACGGTTGGCGTTGGGCACGCCGATGCGGATGTCGCGCTGGCCGCTGTAGCGGTGCAGCAGGCTCCGGAAGGCGGTGAGCAACAGCATGAAGGTCGTCGATTCATGGGCCTGGGCGGTCTGGCGAATGGCATCGCTCAACGTTGCGCCAAGCTTGATGGAATGACGGGCAGCACTGTGGCTGTGTTGCGTCGAGCGCGAGTGGTCGGTGGCCAGAGTCAGTGTCGGATGCTCATCGCCCAACTGTGCTTTCCAGTAGGCCAGTTGCCGCTCGCCCTCCCCTTGCGCCAGCCATTGGCGCTGCCAGCCGCCGTAGTCGGCGTAGTGCGTTGGCAGTGCCGCCAACGTCGCGGTCTGGCCCTGGGACGCGGCGGCATAAAGACGCGAGAACTCGTCGATCAGCACGTTCAGCGACCAGCCATCGGCGATGATGTGGTGCAGCGTCACCAGCAACTGGTGATCCTCATCATCGAGGCGCACCAGGGTCACCCAGAGCAGTGGACCTTTCTCCAGGTCGAATTGGGTGCGGGCTTCGTCCTCACGAATTTGCAAGGCGCGGGCTTCGCGCTCGACGGCTGGCAGGTCGCTGATGTCGATCAATTGCAGGTTGAATTCGGCGGCGGAGTCGATCTGTTGCAGTGCTACGCCGTCACGTTCGAAGAAGCGTGTGCGCAAGGATTCGTGACGCTCGATCAGTTGCTGGAAACTGGCGCGCAAGGCGTCTTGATCCAGCTCGCCGCGCAGGCGCAAGGCACCGGGAATGTTATAGGCGCTGCTTTGCGGGTCCAGTTGCCAGGTGATCCACAGACGGTTTTGCGCCAGGGATTGCGGCATGGCTTCGGTGCGCGACAGTGGGGTGATCGAGCCTTGGGCCAGGCCACCGTCCTGTTGCCGTTCAACCAATGCAGCGGTAAACGCACCGAGAGTTGGCGCTTCGAACAACAGGCGCAGGTTCAGTTCCAGGCCTAGTTCTTCGCGCAGACGCGCGACCACTTGCGTAGCGGCAATAGAGTTGCCGCCCAACAGGAAAAAGTGATCGTCGGCATTGACCTGTCCGATCTGCAGTTGCTCGCACCAGATCTGGCCGATCAGGGTTTGCAGCCCGGAGCCGGATTCGGTTTTCGCCTCATGCTCGCTGGCCACCGTCGGGAACTGCGCATAACTGTCGAGGCTGCCGTCCGCCAGCCGATCGCGGCACGCCGAGCGTTGCAGTTTGCCGCTGGACGTCTTGGGCAGCGCCCCCGGATTGAGCAGCACCACCACGCCCGGCGCCTCCTGATACGCCTCGGCCACCGCTTGGCGAATGGCTTTGATCAACGCGTCGGGCGCGAGGATTTTTTGCACGCTGCGGCTGATTTCCGCCGCGATGCCGATGCCTTCCTGCCCGTCGATGTTCACGGCGAAGGCGGCGACGCGCCCTTTGCGCACCACGTCCACTTCGCGCTCGACAGTCTGTTCGATGTCCTGCGGATAGAGGTTGTGCCCGCGCACGATCAGCAGGTCCTTCAGGCGCCCGGTGATGAACAGCTCGCCGTTGCGCATGAAGCCCAGGTCGCCTGTGCGTAGCCAGGTACGGCCGGCGTGCTGGACGAAGGTCTTGGCGGACGCTTCGGGGTTGCGCCAATAGCCGTGGGCGATGCTCGGGCCGCAAGCCCAGACCTCGCCGACGCTGTTGTCCGCCAGTTCGTTGCGCGCCGAGGGATCGACGATCAGTACCGCGTGATCCGGTTGGCCGACGCCGCAGCTCATGATCGCGCTGCCCTCCCCCGGCTCGACACGGTTTTGCGCCAGGGCCTGATCATCCACCCGCAGGTTGCCGATACCCTGGCCGCGAGGGCTGCCGGCGACGAACAGCGTGGCTTCGGCCAGGCCATAGGACGCCATGAAACTGTCTGGATTGAAACCGCAAACGTCGAACTTCTCGGCAAAGCGTTCCAGCGTGTCGAGGCGAATCGGTTCGGAGCCGGAATACGCCACGCGCCAGCCGCTCAGGTCGAGGCGCTCCAGGGCCGATTCGCTGACCCGCTCGCTGCACAGCCGATAGGCAAAATCCGGCCCGCCGCTGATGGTGCCGCCGTACTCGCTGATCGCTTCCAGCCAGCGCAACGGCCGGCCGAGGAAGTAGCCCGGCGACATCAGGATGCACGGCACGCCACTGAAGATGGGTTGCAACAGGCCACCGATCAGGCCCATGTCGTGGTACAGCGGCAACCAGCTGACGATCACGTCGTCCGGGTTCAGATCGATGCCGAAGCCGTGGCGAATCAGCAATTCGTTCGCCACCAGATTGCCGTGGCTGACCTGCACACCTTTCGGCAAGGCGGTGGAGCCGGAGGTGTACTGCAAGAAGGCGATGTGGTCGTCCTGCAGGTCCGGCGCGACCCAACGTTCGGCCAGCACGCTATCCAGGGTATCCACGCACAACAACGGCGGCGCGCCTTCGATGTGCGCCAACGAATCTTCCAGGCCGGCGCTGGTCAGCAACAGACGCGGCTCGGCATCGCTGATGATCGACAGCAGGCGTTCCTGATGATGACGACGGGTCGATTCCGGTGGATAAGCCGGCACCGCGATGACCCCCGCATACAGGCAACCAAAGAAGGCCGCGACATAATCCGGGCCACTGGGGAACAGCAGCACCGCGCGATCGCCGAACTCGGCCTCGGCCTGCAATGCGCCGGCAATGAGGCGTGCCCGCTGATCCAGTTCGCGATAACTGAGCACCACAGCCTGATCCTCGGTTTCGGCGAGAAAACGCAAGGCCACCCGGTCCGGCGTCAGGGCCGCGCGGCGCTGGAGAGCTTGGACCAGGGTGCTGGGGAGTTCGAACGCGTCGGTCATGGGGTTTCCTGCCTGAATTCGGCTGTAGGAGCGAGCTTGCTCGCGAAGAACCGGAGAACGCCGCGGGGTGTCAGGTGCCCATCGTCATCGTTAACGACCTTCGCGAGCGAGCTCGCTCCTACAGGGGTATGAGGGATTGCGCTGTGCTATTCACCAATGAGAACGGATGACGTCCGCAAATAATTAGTCGACTGGCCGGATCGCCAGCGCCGCTGCGGCATTGCAAGGGAGCGTCGCAAGCGCGCGAGCGCAACAGCGTGTCGCAGTTCTCACTTCGCACCTTTGGGGAGCATTAATTCTCTTTCTCAATTGACAATCATTATCATTCAGCATAATTTGTCGCTCGATGTGTAGGACGGCACCGGTGTTCCCGGGCGTCCCACTAACCTATTTGCAGCAGGGTGATTTCCATGACGGAACAAGTGTCCACAAGCAGGTGCGATTCACCGCTACTTCAGGCATTCGTCGACAATCGACTGATTCTGGTCAAGATTGCAGCCCGGATCACCGGCTGCCGCTCGCGTGCCGAAGACGTGGTACAGGACGCATTCTTCCGCCTGCAGTCGGCGCCGCAGATCACGTCTTCGTTCAAGGCTCAACTCAGCTACCTGTTCCAGATCGTGCGCAACCTGGCGATCGATCACTACCGTAAGCAGGCGCTGGAGCAGAAATATTCAGGGCCAGAGGAAGAAGGCCTGAACGTGGTGATCCCGGGCGCTTCGCCGGAAACCTCGCACATGAACTTCTCGACCCTGGAAAACATAGCCGACGCGCTGACGGAGTTGCCCAGCCGCACCCGTTACGCTTTCGAGATGTACCGCCTGCATGGCGTGCCGCAGAAAGACATCGCCAAGGAACTCGGGGTCTCGCCGACCCTGGTGAACTTCATGATTCGCGATGCGCTGGTGCACTGCCGGAAGGTGTCGGGGAGTCGGGTGGATACCTTTGCCCGCCGTTGATATCTGAAATTTTCGTCGCCCCCATCGCGAGCAGGCTCGCTCCCACAATTGATCTCTGGCGTACACAAATTGCCTGTACGCAGGAAATCCACTGTGGGAGCTTGCTCGCGAAGGCGGACTCAAGACCGAAAAAGGTCTTGAGCCTTACGCCTCAAGCCAACTCACACCGCTCAAAAAACCGCTCCCGCCCCAACACCATCAACGCCGCACGCTTATGCGGAAAATCAAACTCTTTCTCGCAATAAAAGCCCTGGCCCTGCATATACCCGATCATCTTGCCGTTGTCGGCCCGAGGCTCGGCAACCACTCGTTGGGTACGCGGATCATCGAGCAACAGGTAATGCACCAGCGCCGATAACCAGCTCGCCACCTTGTGCGGGCCGCGGTGATGTTCTTCACCGACCAGCATATGAATACCCCGGTCGTAATCATGCGCTTCATAAAAAGGCGCGATGCGATCTTCCTTGGCCCAATAGGCCTCGAAATAGGCAAACGGCTGATCATCGAAACAGCCGATCAGGGTCAGGGTGTGGGGATCGGCCTCGAGTTTGTCCAGGTACTCGCGATGCTGCTCGAGACTGCCCTCCTCCTGCCAGAAACTCGCGACCCGCGCACTGTTCTGCCAACGATTGAACCGCTCAAGATCATGGTCGATGTCCAGCGTGCGCAGGGAAATCCACGCGCCCAACCGGGCATCGAAACGTCGATACACCTCGCCCCGAGGTTTCACTGGTCGCAACGGATGACGTTTGCCGCTACTGATGACCATTTGCTGCGGATAGCTGCTGGCCAGAGATTGCCCGAGCCAGGGTTGCGGCAACTGCCAGAACAGCGTGCGTTCGCAGCGATACTGGCCCGAGGTACCGGTGGCGACCAGCAAGCCGTTGCGCAAGGCATCAACAGGGACTTCATCCAGCTGCCAGGTCAGGCGCTGACAGGCAGGATCGCGGGCAAACAGCCAATAACAGGCTGTGTGCAGCGCATCGCCATCGGGGTGGTCGAAGCCTTGCTCCAGCTGCACCAACAGTTCGGGCTCACTGGCCAGATGCAACCTGATCAGCGGCTCTCCGTCCAGGTCGAGGCTCAGCCGGCTTTCGGTTTCATCAGCTACGAGACGACTGCCGGTGGGCAACGCCAGGGCAGTCAGGTCATTCGGAATGGACATGGGTCGGGCTCACGTTAATCGTCGACAGTTCAACGAGGTGACGTGAGCCAAGGCGAGAAATTTAAGAGAAGTCGCTCAATTGCGACCTGTGGCGCGATTTCAGTTACCGGGCACCGGCACCACGGCAATTCTGTACGGTTCAAAAATCTTCAGCATCTGGCCGTTCTCGCGCAAGTCTTGCAGCAACTCGCCAAATGCAGCGCCACTGATGGGCGCCGTCGGGCGGAGGATGGCGTAGTGGTGATAGATCTGGTCGACCCGCTGCGACACCAGCAACTGATCGGCGACCTGCTGGTTGCGCAGCAGGTAGTCGCTTAAATACGAGCGCGTCACGAGGGCAATGTCCGCTCGCCCGCGCAGCACCATCAACAGGTTGCTGTCATGGGAATAGGTCAGCGTGGCGTTGTAGTTCTGCGCGAGAAATTTCGGGTCGGCATTGAAATTGGAAAATTCGTAGTGATAGCCGCTGAACAGCGCCAGGCGTTTACCGGCGAGATTGGCAAAATAGCTTTGCTGACGGCCGGGCTCGCGTTGCGCTACAAAAATCTCGGCGTCTTCCAGGCCCATGTCGACGGTGATGTGGGGAATGTCCTTCCAGCCCCAGTCCGGGTTCTCGAAGATCGCCATGTCCACCCGGGCTTGTTTGAAGTCACCGAAGCGTCGGGGAATGGAAGTCGGCACCAGGACAAATTGATAGTCGCTTTGCAAGGCATTGAGCGCCTCGACCAATTGCGGCAACAGGCCCGTGTCGGCACCGGTTTCCGGGCGCACCGTGTAGGGCGGGAAATGCGCGGCGCCAATGCGCACCAGTTGCGCAGCCTGGGATGGCACTATCCATAATGACGAAAGCGCCGCCAGTAAAACTACCGAGGCCGTCCGAATTGGCGATGACATCAAACAACCCACTCCCAAGAAAATACGCTTGAATGCATTCAAGTCAGGTGGTTTCAGCCACTTCACCAGTCTAGTCGTGTTTCGGACAATCCTGATGTTTCTCTGCCAGCACCAGAATCAACGCTTCATCGGCCAATTGATCGAGGCTCAGGCTGCCGCCGGCGCGAAACCAGGTGGTGGTCCAGGACAGTGCACCGGTCAGGAACCGCCGGGTAATGAACACATCGCCGCGGATAAACCCGGCGTCCTTGGCCTCCCCCAGCACCTGCAGCCACAGATCTTCGTAGATGTCGCGCAGGGCCAGCACCTGCGCCTGCCCTGCTTCGGAGAGCGAACGCCATTCATACACCAGCACCGCCATGGCCTCGCCGCTGCCGCCCATGATCGACTGCAATTCGCACCGAATCAGTGCCAGCACCCGCTCGCGCACGCTGGTAGCCTCGGCCAGTTCCGCGCGCATCAACGCCGTGTTATAGCGAATGGTCTCCTCCATCACCGCCCGCAGGATCTCGTCCTTGCTTTTGAAGTGATGAAAAATACTGCCGGACTGGATGCCGACGGCACTGGCCAGATCACGCACGGTGGTGCGCTCGTAGCCTTTGTTGCGAAACAGGTGGGCCGCCACTTGCAGCAGATTGCCGCGGGCGCTGTCCGGGTCGGTCAATTGGCCGTTGTCGACCAATTCGCGCATCACCCTAAGGGCTTTTTGCTCGTCCACCCATTCTCTCCTACAGTCGATCAATCCAAGACGCCGCTCACCGCGAAACCAGCGGGTTGCGCGGGCAATTTAAGCTGGCGGGGGGCCACCAAGCAAGCGCTCGGGCAGAAGATAGTTTAGCCGTTTACAAACCAAGCGCTTGCTTGGTAGTCTCGATGTTCTTCTGACGGAGGTGGCTATGGCGTTGACGGGCTCCAAAACACTTCGCATCGGTTGCGCCAGCGCCTTCTGGGGCGACACCTCCACCGCCGCCGCGCAACTGGTGACAGGGGGGCGCCTGGACTATCTGGTGTTCGACTACCTGGCCGAGGTCACGATGTCGATCATGGCCGGCGCACGGATGAAAGACCCCCGGGCCGGTTACGCCAGCGACTTCATCGAAATCCTCAGCCCGCTGCTCGCTCAGCTCGCCGAACAGAACATTCGCGTCATCAGCAATGCCGGCGGGGTCAACCCACACGCTTGCGCCGCTGCCCTGCAGGCAGCCTGCGACCAGGCCGGGGTGGCGCTGAAAATCGCCGTGCTGCTGGGTGACGACCTGCAACCGCAGTTCAAACAGCTGAGCGGCCTTGGCCTGCAGGAAATGTTCAGCGGCGCCCCCCTGCCACCGATGTTCGTCTCGACCAACGCCTACCTCGGCGCGCCGGGCATAGTCGAGGCGCTGCGCCTGGGCGCGGACATCGTGATTACCGGGCGCGTAGTCGACAGCGCCGTGGTCAGTGCCGCGCTGGTGCACGAATTCGGCTGGTCCTGGCACGACTACGACAAACTCGCCCAGGCGGCGCTGGCTGGCCACCTCATCGAATGCGGCGCCCAGTGCACCGGTGGCAACTTCACCGATTGGCGCGATGTGCCCAACTACGAACATATCGGCTTTCCCATCGTTGAAGTCAGCGCCGACAGCCAGTTCATCGTCAGCAAACCCGAAGGCTCCGGCGGCCTGGTCACGCCACTGACCGTCGGTGAGCAATTGCTGTATGAAATCGGCGACCCGCAGGCTTATCTGCTGCCAGACGTGGTCTGTGATTTCACTCAGGTCAAACTGGTGCAACAAGGCAAGAACGCGGTTCAGGTGCACGGCGCCAAGGGCTTGCCACCGACCGGTCAGTACAAGGTCAGCGCGACTTACCCGGACGGTTTCCGTTGCACCGCCAGTTGCCTGATCGCCGGGATCGATGCGGTCGACAAGGCGCGCCGGGTCAGCGCAGCGATCATCGACAAGACCGCGCAAATGTTCAGCCAGCGCGGCTGGGCACCTTACACTGAGGTCAACATCGAACTGCTGGGCAGCGAGGCCACCTATGGTCCCCATGGCCAGCGCCAGGACAGCCGCGAAGTGGTGATCAAGCTCGCCGTACGCCATCCGGACAAACAGGCACTGACCCTGTTCTCCCGGGAAATCGCCCAGGCCGCCACCGGCATGGCGCCGGGGCTGACCGGGATCGTCGGCGGGCGACCGACCGTGTATCCGCTGATCCGGCTGTTCTCGTTCCTCATCGACAAAAGCGCCTGTCCCCTGCAGATCGACCTCGCCGGCCAGCGCCATCCGTGTGCCCTGCCCGCCGTCGACAGACTCGACACCGCGAATTTGCCCATCCCCCTGGACCCGCCCAAACCCACCGGCCTGGCCGACGCCAGCGTCCCCCTGATCAAGCTCGCGGTGGCGCGCTCCGGCGACAAGGGCAATCACAGCAATATCGGGGTCATGGCGCGCGACCCCGACTACCTGCCATGGATCGCCGAAGCCTTGACCCCGGAAGTGATCGTCGACTGGATGAGCCATGTCCTCGACCCGGTCCATGGGCGAGTCGAGCGCTGGTACCTGCCCGCCACCCACAGCCTTAACTTTCTGCTGGAAAATGCTCTGGGTGGAGGCGGTGTGGCCAGCCTGCGCATCGATCCGCAAGGCAAGGCTTTTGCCCAACAACTGCTGGACATCCAGATTCCGGTGCCGCAGCACATCGCCGACCAGGTCAACTAGAGGACAGCCGCCGTGGCCCACGATTCGATCTTCAAAACCGATGTGTTTGCCGGCCAACACAATCCGGTCAGCCAACTGATCCGCAAGCGCGGCCCGATGTGCTCAAGAACAAGGAACAAGCCATGCCGGTGATCCAGTCGCAAGTGGACCCCTGCAGCGCCCCGTTCGCCCGCAATCGTGCGGCGATGCTGGTGGGCATCGAGCACGTCCGCCAGCTCGAACAGAACCTGCTGGATAAAGCCGCCCAGGCCAAAGCCAGGTTCGAGAAGCGCGGCCAACTGCTGCCCCGCGAACGCCTCAACCTGCTGCTCGACCCCGGTGCCCCCTTCCTCGAACTGGCGAGCCTGGCCGGCTACAAGTTGCACGACGACAAGGATGGCAGCTCGGCCGGTGGCGGCCTGATCGCCGGGATCGGTTATGTGTCCGGGGTGCGGGTGCTGGTGGTGGCGAACAACAGTGCGATCAAGGGGGGGACCATTTCCCCCAGCGGTCTGAAAAAATCCCTGCGCCTGCAACAGATCGCCATGGAAAACAAACTGCCGGTGATCACACTTGCCGAAAGCGGCGGCGCCAACCTCAATTACGCGGCGGAGATTTTCGTCGAGGGCGCGCGCAGCTTTGCCAACCAGGCGCGGATGTCGGCCATGGGCCTGCCACAGATCACCGTGGTTCACGGTTCGGCGACCGCTGGCGGGGCGTATCAACCGGGGCTGTCGGATTACGTCGTGGTGGTGCGCGGCAAGGCCAAGCTGTTTCTGGCTGGCCCGCCGCTGCTCAAGGCGGCCACCGGCGAAATCGCCACGGATGAAGAACTGGGTGGCGCCCGGATGCACGCGCAAATCGCCGGCACCGCTGAATACCTGGCCGAGAACGATGCCGATGGCGTGCGCCAGGTGCGGGAGATCGTCCGGTTGTTGCCCTGGAATTCCCGGCTGCCTTCAACGGTGGCGCGACACTGGGAAGAACCGCTCTACCCCATCGATGAACTGTTGGGGCTGATCCCGGACGATCCGAAAAAACCTTACGACGTGCGTGAAATCATCGCACGGGTTGCCGACGGTTCGAACTTCCTCGAATTCAAGGGCGAGTTCGATCAGCAAACCGTCTGCGGTCATCTGCAGATCCAGGGCCGCGCCTGTGGCTTCATCGGCAACAACGGCCCGATCACCCCCAAGGGTGCGAGCAAGGCGGCGCAGTTCATCCAGCTCTGCGACCAGAGCCAGGCGCCGTTGCTGTTTTTCCACAACACCACCGGGTTCATGGTCGGCACCGAAGCGGAACAACAAGGCGTGATCAAGCACGGCGCCAAGATGATCCAGGCGGTGGCCAATGCCCGGGTGCCGAAACTGACCATTGTCGTCGGCGGCTCCTATGGCGCCGGCAATTACGCGATGTGCGGCCGCGGCCTCGACCCGCGCTTCATCTTTGCCTGGCCCAACAGCCGCACCGCGGTCATGGGTGGCGCCCAGGCCGGCAAAGTGTTGCGGATCGTCACCGAAGCCAAACAGCTCAAGGACGGGTTGGTGCCCGATCCGACAATGCTCGACATGCTGGAGAAGGTCACCGCGCAAAAGCTCGACAGCCAGTCGACCGCGCTGTATGGCAGTGCCAGTCTGTGGGACGACGGGTTGATCGATCCGCGGGATACCCGGACGTTGCTCGGGTACTTGCTGGATATTTGTCATGAAGCCGAAGTGCGATCACTGCAAGCCAACAGTTTTGGCGTAGCCCGCTTCTAAGGGCGATCAGAGGAGAACAATAAAAAATGATCTTCACCCAGGAACACGAAGCACTGCGCCGCACCGTCCGCCAATTCGTCGACCACGAGATCAACCCTCACGTCGAGGAATGGGAAAGGGCCGGGCGCTTTCCCATCCACGAGGTTTTCCGCAAGGCTGGCGAGCTCGGCTTGCTGGGGATCTCCAAGCCGGAAAAATTCGGTGGCATGGGGCTCGACTACAGCTACTCGATCGTCGCCGCCGAAGCGTTCGGCACTATTCATTGCGGCGGCATCCCGATGTCCATCGGGGTGCAGACCGACATGTGCACCCCGGCGCTGGCGCGTTTCGGTTCCGATGAACTGCGCGAAGAATTCCTCCGCCCGGCGATCACCGGCGAGCAGGTCGGCTGCATCGGCGTCTCCGAAGTCGGCGCCGGTTCCGACGTGGCGGGATTGAAAACCAGCGCCCGCAAGGACGGCGATGACTACGTGATCAATGGCGCCAAGATGTGGATCACCAATTCGCCGAGCGCCGATTTCATGTGCCTGCTGGCCAACACCTCGGACGACAAACCGCACCTCAACAAATCGCTGATCATGGTGCCGATGAACAGCCCCGGGATCAGCCTCGGTTCGAACCTGGACAAGCTCGGCATGCGCAGTTCGGAAACCGCCCAGGTGTTTTTCGACAACGTGCGCGTACCGCAACGCAACCGCATCGGCCACGAAGGCGCGGGCTTCATGATGCAGATGCTGCAGTTCCAGGAAGAACGCCTGTTCGGCGCGGCCAACATGATCAAGGGTCTGGAATACTGCATCGACAGCACCATCGAGTACTGCAAGGAGCGCAAGACCTTCGGCAACGCACTGATCGACAACCAGGTGATTCACTTCCGCCTGGCCGAGCTGCAAACCGAAATCGAATGCCTGCGAGCCTTGGTCTATCAGGCCACCGAGCAATACATCAAAGGCCAGGACGTCACCCGCCTGGCGTCGATGGCCAAACTCAAGGCCGGTCGCCTGGGCCGCGAAGTCAGCGACAGTTGCTTGCAATACTGGGGCGGCATGGGCTTCATGTGGGACAACCCGGTGGCCCGGGCCTACCGCGATGTGCGGCTGGTGTCGATCGGCGGCGGGGCCGACGAGATCATGCTGGGGATCATCTGCAAACTCATGGGCATCCTGCCGGGGAAAAAACAATGAGCACCTTGCCGGTTTGCCAGACCCTGCTGCTGGAACTGCACAACGGCGTCCTGCACATCACCCTCAACCGCCCCGACAGCCGTAACGCCATGAGCCTGCAGATGGTCGGCGAACTGCGCGCGGTGCTGACAGCGGTACACGAAGACCGGACGGTGCGTGCGCTGGTCATCGGCGGTGCCGGCGGACATTTCTGTGCCGGCGGCGACATCAAGGACATGGCCCACGCCCACGTTCAAGGCCCCACCGCCTGCCGAGAATTGAACCGTGCGTTCGGCACGCTGCTGCAAGCCGTGCAGCACGCGCCACAAGTGGTCATCACGGTGCTGCAAGGCGCGGTGCTCGGCGGTGGCTTGGGCCTGGCCTGCGTCAGCGACGTCGCCCTGGCCGATCATCAGGCGCAATTCGGCCTGCCGGAAACCAGTCTCGGTTTGCTGCCCGCGCAGATCGCGCCGTTCGTGGTCCAGCGCATCGGCCTGACCCAGGCTCGTCGGCTCGCCCTGACGGCGGCGCGCTTCGATGGCACCCAGGCCAAGCGGATCGGCCTGGTGCATTTTGTCGAACATGACGCGCAAGCTCTCGCCGAACGGCTCGAGGAGGTGTTGGCCCATGTGTTGTGCTGCGCACCGGAGGCTAATGCGCGGACCAAGCAGCTGTTGCTGGCGAGTGCGGGGCAGCCGGCGGATGCGTTGCTCGATGAAGCGGCCGGGTGGTTCAGCGACGCGGTGACCGGGGCTGAAGGGGTCGAGGGGACCCAGGCTTTTGTGCAAAAGCGCAAGCCGGGATGGGCCCTGTAGGAGCGAGGCTTGCCCGCGAAGAGGCCCTCAAAATCACCGCAAAACCACCGCAAAACCAAGGGACCAGACCATGCCCGGATTCAGCAAAATCCTCATCGCCAACCGCGGTGAAATCGCCTGCCGCATCCAGCGCACCGCCCAAACCCTGGGCTATCGCACCGTCGCCGTTTTCAGCGAAGCCGACGCCGATGCCCTGCACGTGCAGATGGCCGACGAAGCGGTGAACATCGGCCCGGCACCGGTACAGCAGTCTTACCTGAACATCCCGGCAATCATCGACGCCGCCCGCCGCACCGGAGCCGACGCGATCCACCCCGGCTACGGTTTCCTCTCGGAAAACGCCGGTTTCGCCCTCGCCTGCCAGCACGCCGGCATCACCTTCATCGGCCCCAGCCCCGACGCGATCGAGTTGATGGGCAGCAAACGCCTGTCGAAACTCGCCATGCTCAAGGCCGGCGTGCCCTGCATAAAAGGCTATCAGGGCGCCGAACAGGATGATGCGACCCTGAGTCGCGAAGCCGGGCGCATTGGTTACCCGCTGATGATCAAGGCCAGTGCCGGCGGTGGCGGGCGCGGCATGCGCCTGGTCCAGGACGCCGCTGATCTGCTGGAGCAGATCCGCAGCGCACGCTCCGAAGCGCTGCACGGGTTTGGCAGTGACGAGCTGATCCTCGAACAGGCGTTGATCGATCCCCGGCACGTCGAGGTTCAGCTATTCGGCGACCGGCACGGCAACCTGATCTACCTTGGCGAGCGCGACTGTTCGATCCAGCGTCGCCATCAGAAAGTCATCGAAGAAGCGCCCTGCCCGGTGATGACCACCGAACTGCGCCAGGCCATGGGTGAGGCAGCGCTCAAGGCGGGGCGCGCGGTGAGTTATGTCGGCGCTGGCACCGTGGAATTCCTGCTGGATGCCAATGGACAGTTTTACTTTCTGGAGATGAACACCCGGTTGCAGGTGGAAAACCCGGTGACCGAATTGATCACCGGCCTAGACTTGGTGGCCTGGCAGCTGCAGGTTGCCGCAGGGATGCCACTGCCGCTGCGTCAGGAGCAACTGCAACTCAACGGCCATGCCATGGAAGTGCGCCTGTATGCCGAAGACCCGGCCCAGGGGTTTCTGCCCCAGACCGGGCGCATCGCAACCTGGGAGCCCGCCTTGCAGGACGGCGTGCGGATCGACCATGGCCTGATCGAAGGCCAGGGCATCAGCGCCTTCTACGACCCGCTGCTGGGCAAGCTCATCGCCCACGGCGCCACCCGCGAAGAAGCCCGGCGCAAGTTGTTGCGCGCCGTGCAGGACAGCGTGTTGCTGGGCGTACAGAGCAATCAGCGCCTGCTCGCCAGCTTGCTGCAACACCCCCGGTTCGTCAGCGGCGAGTTCGATACCGGCTTCATCCCCAGGTATTTTGCCGACCATGACTGCCTGCGTTCCCCGGTACCCTCAGCTGAAGAACTGGCGATCGCAGCCGCCCTGCTTTATCAGGCATCGGCGCAGGCTCACCACGCGCCCCTGGCCGGTTGGCGCAACAATGCCAGTGTGCCGTTGCACTATCGCATCGGCCTGGAAGACCAGCATTGGCCGGTGCAATTGCACGCAGTGCCTGGCGAACCCTACCGGATTCAAGTCGCCACCCGGACCCTCGACTTGAAGGTTGTGCAGTGCGACGGACGCTGGGCCACCCTGGAAATCGATGGCATCCGCCAACGTCATGCCTATCGTCTCGAACCCGCACAACTCTGGCTGTTCACCCGGCCCGGCAGCCTGCGACTGGTGGATCGAACCCAGGCCCTGGCCGGCAGTCAGGCCAGCGTCAGCGTCAGCTCCGGCACGCTCAAGGCACCGATGGACGGTGCGATCGTCGATGTGCTGGTCGCTGAAGGCAGCCCGGTCAGTAAAGGTCAGTTGTTGGTGGTGCTGGAGGCCATGAAAATGGAGCATCCCCTCAAGTCAGGCATCGACGGCGTGCTCAAACGCTTGCAGGTCAGGGTCGGCGACCAGGTGAAAAATCGTCAGATATTGTTGGAGGTCGAATAAGCCGCTAGGCGGATCCGCCAGGTTTGGCTACGCTCAAGCGCTATCAGGACGCGGATACTAGGAACCCTGCGATGCCTCACTGGCTGGTCATTGATCTGGAGGCCACCACCGATGAGGGTGGCTGGCCAGTAACGGAAATGGAAATCATTGAAATCGGTGCCACGCTGGTGGATCGCAAGGGGCGAGAACTGGATTCATTCCAGCGCTTCGTGCGGCCACTGCGGCGGCCCTTGCTGACACCGTTCTGCCGGGAATTGACCCACATCACCCAGGCCAACGTCGATGGGGCCGAGCCGCTCGGCGAAGTCTGGCCGTCGTTCGAACGCTGGCTCGACCAGCATCAGGCGCGGCTGGAAGGCTGGGCCAGCTGGGGCGACTACGACCGCAAACAACTGGTGCAGGAATGGCAGCACCTGCAACTCGACAGCATCCTGAGCCGGGTGCCACACATGAACCTCAAGCAGCGCTTTGCCAAGGCCCGTCGGCTGGAACGCCCCCTGGGGCTCAACGGCGCCCTGCAACTGGCGGGCATGCAATTCATCGGGCAGCAACACCGGGCGCTGGAGGATGCGCGCAATACTGCACGCCTTCTACCCTTGGTTTTCCCCGCCTAGAGCGTGACGGCGCCAAGGGCCTTGTGCATACTGGCCAGCCTTTTTCAGCCCTTTTTCGAGGAATCGCCCATGTTTAAAGTCAACGAGTACTTCGACGGCACCGTCAAGTCGATCGCCTTTGGCACCGCAGAAGGTCCGGCGACCATCGGCGTCATGGCGCCGGGCGAATATGAGTTCGGCACCAGCCAGCGTGAAATCATGCATGTGGTGACCGGCGCCCTGACCGTCAAACTGCCCGACAGCAGCGATTGGGAAACCTTCGCCGCGGGCAGCCAGTTCAACGTACCCGCCAACAGCAAGTTCCAGTTGAAAGTGGCTGTCGACACCGCTTACCTGTGCGAATACCGCGGCTAAACCCCAGGGTTTCCTGGCGCAAAAAAATGCCCGTGTCCCAGGACACGGGCATTTTTAATTGTCGCGATTATTCCAGGATCGTCACCGGCATGCCGACTTCGAGCTGGCCATTGCCATCATTGACCAGATTCTGGCCGAACATGGCGCCCTCTTCCTGGGCCCGGTATTTCTGCAAAGTCGCCAGAGGTTCACGATCATCGCTGCGTAGGCCGGTTTGCGGGTCGACGGTGGTCAGGATGCAGCGCGAACAAGGCTTGACCACGCGAAACTCGACATCGCCGATACGGATACGCTTCCAGCTATCTTCGGCGTAGGCGTGCGTGCCCTCGATCACCAGATTCGGACGAAAACGCAGCATCTCCAGCTCTTGCCCGACTTTTTGCGAGAGATCCTCAAGGGACGCCTGCCCGATCAGCAACAGCGGAAAGCCGTCGGCGAAAGCCACCCGATCGTCATCCTTGCCGTAGCCCGCCTGGGTGATCCGCGCGCGCTCGAGCGGTATTTGCACCAGGCGAGTCGGCTTGCCAATGAATTCACTGACCCAGGCCCCTGCCTCATCACCGGCATCGGGCACCCGCAAACTGTCGCGAAAGATGGTGACGCCCCGCAGTTCAGCGTCATTGCCAGGCAAGGCGATATCAATCGGTGAGCGGCCCGGCGCCCCAAGGGTCAAGCCGCCTTGGGCGTTCCACAACGCCGACAGCTGACTCATCTGCCCCACTACGCGCTGGCTCAGGAACCGCCCGCTGGCCTCGTCCACCAACATCCAGCGTCGATCCCCCTCCAGCCCAAGCTTGTCCAGGCCGGCCTGCTGCAGGATCTCACCCTTGCCGGATTTCAACGGATAACGATAAAGCGCGCTCAAACGCAGCATGGCCAGCTCCCTGGAGGGTGAAAAACGCCACCCTATACGACCTTGATCGGCGAATCAAAGGCTGAGAATCGGACGCGGTCAACATGTGGGAGCGGGCTTGCTCGCGAAAGCGGAGTGTCAGTCGACATCAATATCGACTGATCCACCGCCTTCGCGAGCAAGCCCGCTCCCACATATTGATCGCCGATAGCCTTTGAAAGGCTATCCAGCAAGGACCTGGTCGAGCATCAGGCGCTGGCGCACCACGTCGACCAGTTTGTCCGGCTGGAATTTGGAGAGGAAGTTATCGCAGCCGACCTTCTTGACCATCGAGTCGTTGAAGCTGCCGGACAAGGAGGTGTGCAGCACCACATAAAGGCCACGCAGGCGCGGGTCGTTACGGATTTCAGTGGTCAGGCGGTAACCGTCCATTTCCGGCATTTCCGCATCGGTGAAGACCATCAGCAACTTGTCGGTCATGTTCACGCCGGTATCGGCCCAGCCCTTGAGCAGGTTCAACGCCTTCAGGCCGTCGCTGGCCACATGCATCTTCACGCCCAGTTGCCCCAGGGTGTCGCGCAACTGCGAGATCGCCACGTTGGAGTCATCCACCAGCAGCACTTCACGACCCCGGGCGTGTTCCAGCACCGGATCGTCGAGCTTTTCCCGGGACACCTTGGCGTTGTACGGAACAATTTCGGCGAGGACTTTTTCGACGTCGATGATTTCCACCAATTGGTCGTCGACCTTGCTGATAGCGGTCAGGTAGTGCTGGCGACCAGCGCTGGTCGGCGGTGGCAGGATGGCTTCCCAGTTCATGTTGACGATGCGGTCCACGCCCCCGACCAGGAACGCCTGCACCGAACGGTTGTACTCGGTGACGATGATGGTACTGGCAGGGCTTGGCACCAGCGCACGCATACCGATGGCCTGGGACAGGTCGATCACCGGCAGGGTCTGGCCACGCAGATTGATCACGCCGCAGACAAACGGGTGGCGCTGGGGCATCAAGGTCAGTTTGGGCAGTTGCAGCACTTCCTGAACCTTGAACACGTTGATCGCGAACAATTGCCGTCCGGCCAGTCGAAACATGAGAATTTCCAGGCGATTCTCACCCACCAGTTGCGTGCGTTGGTCTACCGTGTCGAGAATGCCGGCCATCAAGGACTCCTGGGTTTGTTCCGATGAATTCACTAAAGGAAGTTATCGGCTGTTCCTCTCGGACCTTGACCCCCAGGTAGAACACCACGACCAGGCATCGCTGCTTGTTACGTCAAACCTTATTGGACCTCAGTCGTTCGAGTACCGCCGAGCAGCGGCGAGTTTTCCGGCAGGTGCACCCGCAGTGCCGCCGCCCGGGCAGAGAACCGCAGACTGTCGCCTTCCAGCGGTTCGCCATCGAGGTTGATATAAAGACCTTCCGCGACCTTGATCTCGACCCAGGGCAATCGGGCGCGCACAAACATGTTGTCGATACCGAAACCGTCAGCCAACAGGGTTTTCAAGGTGCCCACCAGTTCCTGCGGCGCAGGCAGGATGCTGATATCCAGCAGGCCATCGTCGGCCAGTGCATCCGGGCACAACACATGCCCACCTCCAGCCTGCCGGCCATTGCCGATACCCAATGCCAGGAGCTCGCCACTCCATTGGAAATCAGGGCCCTGCAACTCGCCGTAGGCCGCATGCAACTCACTGAAGCGAGATAAACCGGTGAATAGATAAGCCGCCCCGCCGAGAATTTTTTTCAGATCCTCCGAGGTATTGGCCGTCACCTGGCTGCCAAAGCCACCCGTGGCCATATTCAAAAATACCTGTCCGCCCACTTCGCCCAGATCGATGGCGCTCGGTGCCGTGTCCAAAAGATCCAGTGCCTGATCAGGCTCCAGTGGCACACCGGCGGCCCGGGCAAAATCATTGGCCGTCCCCAGGGGCATCAATACCAGGCTGGCCTGCGTCGGATGTGCAGCCATGGCCTCGGCGATATCACGCAAGGTGCCATCACCGCCGCCGGCGATGATTTGCCCATAGCCTGCCGCCAATGCCTCTTCCACCAGTCGTTGCGCGTCCCCGGCTTCCCAGGTCAGTCGAACGGCCAGTTCCCAACCCTGTTGGCGCTTGCCCTCGACGGCGGCGCGAACCGACTCGTTGAGCGCCTGCTTGCCATGCAGAATCAATAGCGCCCTGCGTTCGCTCATTGTGCTCACTCCCAAGAAATTGAATTCCGTACGGGAGATATGACCTCACTGCCCTTCAGAAAAGTCGATGGGAATTGAATTAATTCAAATTGAGCCGTCTTGCGCCCTGCAACAAGGAATTTTCTTACAAAACGTTAGGAATCGGCTCAATTGACCAGGCTGCCGTGATTGGTACAACGTGGCGACTGCAATTATCAGTCATCAGCAGAAACAAACAGGGACGTGCCCATGAAAAATCATGACCTCAGGTCACCGCTCATTCCGGTCACACCACTCGCAGAAAAACGTGCCCATCAACAGGCTGAATTAAAAAACAGCGCAGCGCCCACCGCAGGGGTTGCCATCGACCCTCGCGTCACCGAATTGGAGAAGCACCTCCAAAACATTCGTAGAGACATGGATGAAGTGCGTGACAACGTCCAATCCATCAAGCACCGGCTGGTTTATTCGGCTGGCGGAACAGCCGTGGTCCTGGGGCTTCTGGTGTGGATCGGCAATAGCCGTTTCGACCAGCTCGTGACACTGCTTCTGGGTCGATAAGGATTGGCCATGAACGCAAAATCCGCCGGGGTTGAGGTCAACCCGAAAAAGGGCGGCGGACGCAGGGGGCAACCCGGCATGGATGCCGGGTCGGCCGCGCGCGGATCTCAGCCCAGGACTTCACTCAACGGGATAAAGCCGACCCAGTCGCCCTCGACCAGCGTGCGATCTTCCAGCACTTCAACCAGACCATCCGCCCAGGCGGCACTACGCAGCACCCCGGAACTCTGATTCCTGTAGATAATCGCCCGCCCCTTCTCCAGCCGCCCGCGCAAGTACTCGCGCCGATTGCCGGCTTTCGGCCAGTCAAACCCTGCCGGAACCTGAAACTTCAGGGGCTCGACGTCCTTCACGCCCATACGGCGCATCAGATAGGGTCTTGCCAACAGGGCAAAGGTCACCAGGGTCGACGCCGGGTTGCCGGGCAAACCGATCACCGGGACGCCGCGAAAATGCCCGAAAGTCAACGGTTTGCCCGGCTTGATGGCCAGCTTCCACAAGGTCAGCTCGCCCTCTTCCCGCAAGGCGATCCCGAGAAAATCGGCTTCACCGACCGAGACGCCGCCTGTCGATAGGATCAGGTCGACATCTTTCAACTCACCCAGGCGGGCGCGAGTGGTCGCCAGATCGTCAACAAGAATACCGGCATCAATCACTTCACAACCCAGGCGTTGCAACCAGCTGCACAGCAATACCCGATTGCTGTTGTAGATCTGTCCCGGCCCCAGCGCCTGACCCGGCTCAAGCAACTCATCCCCCGTAGACAACACCGCAACGCGAACCTTGCGAATCACCTCCAGCTCTGCGCAACCCAACGAGGCCGCCAACCCCTGCTCGATCGGCCCCAGGCGTGTGCCAGCAGGCAGAATCAGTTCACCGACCGTGGTTTCCTGGCCTTGCGGACGGATGTTTTGTCCCGGGGACATGGATTCGATGAAACGCACGCGTTCATCTGCCTGGACCTCGGCGTTTTCCTGCATCTCGACGCAATCGGCCCCGGCGGGAACCGGCGCTCCGGTAAAGATTCGTGCACAAGTGCCTGGCTCCAAGGGATCCGGAGCCTTGCCTGCGAAAATCTTCTGACTGACCGGCAACGGTTCTCCCGTCCAGTCGGACACGCGCAAGGCATAACCGTCCATGGCACTGTTGGGCCACGGTGGCAGGTCAAGCGTCGACACCAGGTCAGCGGCCAATACCCGGCCCTCTACCTGCGCCAACGGCAAGCGTTCACGCTCGCGAATCGGTGCGGCTTCGGCCATTTCGAGCAAGCGGGCCAGGGCCACCTCGACCGCCATCAGGCTGCCGGTCTTGCCCGGCTTACCCGCGGGATTCACAGGGTGCCGCCTGTTTCAGATGAGGCACGAAATTGCACGGGCGATGCCGCGCATCCAGTTGTTCGGCGAGAATGCCGTCCCAACCGGTACGCACGGCATTGGTCGAACCGGGCAAGCAGCAGACCAGCGTGCCATTGGCCAGACCGGCCAGGGCCCGGGACTGCACGGTCGAGGTGCCGATATCGGCCACCGATATCTGCCGGAACAGCTCACCAAAGCCGTCGACCTGCTTGTCCAGCAGGCAGCTCACGGCTTCAGGGGTGCTGTCGCGCCCGGTAAAACCAGTGCCACCGGTGATCAGCACGACCTGCACGACATCGTCGGCAATCCAGTTGGCGACTTGCGCACGAATTTTGTAAAGGTCATCTTTGAGCAATACCCGGGCCGCCAGGTTGTGGCCGGCGGCAATCAGGCGGTCGACGAAGACCTGGCCTGACGTGTCGGTTTCCAGGGTACGGGTGTCGCTGACCGTCAACACCGCGATGTTGAGCGGTGCAAAAGGTACATCAGCCTTGGCTTTCATAGGCTCGTCCAGTTGTAGGAGAAACAGCCCGGTGTTATATCACAGCGCTTCATTTTTTCGCCGCCCCCATGGAGACCTGCCATGACCTCGACTATGGATTTGCCGCCCTGCTCCATTCTGCTCCTGGCAGGTGGCCGTGGCCAACGCATGGGCGGTCAGGATAAAGGGTTGCTGCAATGGCAGGGTGAACCACTGATTGCTCATCTGCATCGCAAGACCCGAGCATTGACCGATGATCTGATCATCTCCTGCAACAGGAATCCGCAACAGTACGCACCCTACGCCGACCGGCTGGTCCATGATGACGAAGGGGACTTCCCGGGGCCTTTGGCCGGTATCCGCGCTGGCCTGAAGGCTGCCAGGCATGCGCAGCTGATGATATTGCCTTGTGACGTCCCCCGCATTGACGCCGCGTTGCTCCAGGGCATGCGCGAAACCGCCAGTCAGCATCCGGACAAGCCTTTGATGCTGCGCCAGGGCGAACATTGGGAGCCCTTGCTGTGCATCATCCCCGTGGCACTCTCCAGCGCTTTTGAAAGTGCCTGGCACGACGGTGAACGCAGCCCGGGCCGCCTCATGCGCAAGCTGGGAGCCCAGGCCCTTCAATGCCCCGACCATGACCCTCGCCTGGCCAACCTCAATACCCCTGAACTGTTAAGTACTCACAACACTGTGTCAGACTGACACCACCGACGGAACTTGCACTCGTTGCATACGTCTCAAGCTCAGTAACCAAAAGAATTCAAAATTCGGAGACACACCCATGACTCAACGGACCGTTGCCACTTTCATGCTCGCACTGGGCCTCGCCACCCTTGCCGGTTGCGCCTCGCCGACAGTGATCACCTTGAATGACGGTCGCGAAATACAGGCCGTCGACGCACCTAAATACGATGACGAATCAGGTTTCTACGAATTCGAACAACTGGATGGCAAGCATAACCGCGTGAACAAGGACCAGGTGCGTACCGTCAAGGAGTTGTAATCCTTGCGGTGACGACCGGATACTAAAAAGCCCGCTTTATGCGGGCTTTTTCGTGGACACTTTTCGTTCCCAAGAAGCGCTGCTTACCACTGCAGCGTGATCGCGCTTTCGAAGGTTCTTTCCTGCCCGCTCACCGGATCGACAAACCGCAGTCCCTGGGCGAGCAGCTTCAAGGGATTGGCATAATCATCCACGACGCCCTTGAGCACCTGAGGATAGAACGGATCGTTGCAGATGCTCGCGCCCAGGGCGGTCATGTGCACGCGCAATTGATGCTTCTTGCCCGTCACCGGGTACAGCGCATACCGCCACAGATCCCCATTCTTCTCCCGAACCTCGACGGCCGTCTCGGTATTGCTGGGGCCCGGACCTTCCTGCATGCGGAAGAAAGGCTCGCCATCGATGAGCCGGCTCTTGTGCACCAATGGAAAGCACAGGTCAGGCAATGCTTTGGCAATCGCCTCGTAGCGCTTTTCGATCTGCCGTGCGGGAAACAACGACTGATACGCCGACCGGCTCCCAGGGTTGGCTGAAAACAGCACCAGCCCCGCCGTGTGCCGGTCGATGCGGTGCAAGGGCACCAGGTGCGGGTTATCCAGGCGGCGAATCAACCGTCGCAGCAGGGTCTGTTCCACATATTCGCCGGCCGGGGTCACTGGCAGGAAATGCGGTTTGTCCGCCACCACCAGATGATCGTCGGCGTACAGGATCGACTCGACCACAGGGATCGGCTTTTCGTCCGGCACCTCTCGAAAATAGTGGATCCGCAGACCTTCCTTGTACGCCAGATCAAGGGCAATCGGTGCGCCATGCCCGTCGAGGACCCGCCCACGGGCGATCCTGTCCAGCCATTGTTCACGGCCAATGGCGCTGAAGTGTTCACACAGGCAATCGAGCACGGTCTGCCACGACCCCGGCGGCAGGTAGAGCGTGCTGGCCTGGGTGTGTGCTGCAGTAAAAGATGAAATGGACATACGAACGTTCCGACCCTCGATACAAGGCGGCATTATCCGACAGCAGCCGGATAGAACCTAGTGTCCTCAAGCCGGAATGGACCGGGTCTGCGCTGCCGCGTCGGTGAACTCCTTGAGCCAGCGCAATACGTCGACCGCCTCCCAGCGACCCGGATCATACAGGGCATACAACAACCCCTGATAACCCACGACATCCAGCTGCCTGTGATAGCCAGCGCGCTGGAACAAGGCTTCGATTTCGGCGAAGCAGGTGTTGAAATGCAGTTTGTTGAAGGGGGTTTTTCCTTCGGTGACCAGGCCATCCAGACGCAATTCGATGACGGCCTCGCGCACCACGTCCGCCGACATCCGGTTCACGCTGTTCTTCAATTGTTCGACATTGACCAAGTTCATCCCTCTCACTTCGGGGATCGCCTGCCCAATCTCGCAGAAGGGGCGCGTGGCAGGCAACCGGAATAGCTGTATGCACATACAGTAGCCGATTAACCTGCTTTTCGCCAATGGAAGAAACGAACGGCGACGGGTGGGCCGTCGCCGATAGCGTCCGCTCAACGCAAGAACGCCACCACCTGATCGGCACTGAACGGCCAGCCCAGCTCCGCGCCGGTATCCACCCGTCGTAACACCGGAATACGCAGGCTGTAGGCTTCGTACCAGGTTTCGTCTTTAACGATATCCACCAGTTCCACCAGCAGGCCGCGCTCGACAAATTCCATCAGCATGGCTTCGGCCACTTCACACAGATGGCACCCAACGGTGCCGAACAGCTGACATTCAGGAGGCATGACGACAAGACCCGACAAAGTAGGGGTTCATTCTAGGCCGGTGATCAAAAGCCGTCGAGCCAATGAACCACGAGTTCGAGCAACGGTGAATGTCAGGAAATGTCGGCAAACCGCTGACTCAAATCATCTGTGCAGAATGACACTTGCGCGATGCTCGCGGCTTTTTTGCTTCTACGCTTGAGTAGCCAGACCCATTGTCGGAGTTTTGTGTGTTCGCCAACCTGTTGATCATCTTCGCCGCCTCCCTGGTGGTGATTGCACTGTTCCAGCGCCTGCGCTTGCCGCCGGTGCTGGGCTACCTGTGCGTGGGGCTGATGATCGGGCCGACCGCATTCGACTGGGTCAATGAAAGCGAAGACTTGCCGGACCTCGCCGAACTGGGGGTGGTGTTCCTGCTGTTCTCCTTGGGGTTGGAGTTTTCCCTGACGAAGATGCTCGCGTTGCGTCAAGTGGTATTTGGCCTCGGCAGCCTGCAGGTGTTGGGCACCGCCATACTGCTTGGGGGATTGCTGATGTTGCTCGGCGTGTCGACCACACCGGCGTTGTTGCTCGGTGCCGGCTTGTCGTTGTCCTCCACCGCCATCGTCAGCAAGGAGCTGAGCAGTCTCGGCGAAATTTTCAGCAGCCACGGCCAGAATGCAATCGCCGTGCTGCTGTTCCAGGACGTGGTGGCGGTGTTGCTGCTGACGATGGTGCCGGTGTTCGCCGGCAGCAGCGATCAGGCCTGGTACTGGGCGCTGCCACTGACACTGGGCAAGACAGGGGTGTTGTTCGTCGGCCTGCTGCTGGTCAGTCGCTGGATCCTGCCACGGCTGTTCCATGAAGTAGCGGCAGCCCGCTCCGCCGAGTTGTTCGTGCTGCTGGCGCTGGTCATCGTGCTGCTGACGGCCTGGTTGACCCACCTGCTCGGCCTCTCCCCGGCCCTGGGTGCATTCCTGGCCGGCATGCTGTTGGGGGAAAGCCACTACCGGCACCAGATCGAAGCCGACATCCGTCCGTTTCGCGACATTCTGCTCGGTGTGTTCTTTGTCAGCATCGGCATGCTCATCGACCTGCAGTTGTTCGCCAGCCACGGCCTGCTGATATTCGGCCTGACCCTTGGGCTGTTGCTGCTCAAGGGCAGCGTGGTTGCGCTCCTGGTCAAATGGCGTGGCAGCGATGGTGAAACCGCCTGGCGCAGCGGCCTGGCATTGGCCCAGGGCGGAGAGTTCTGCTTTGCGCTGATGGCGCAGATGCAGCAGAACAAACTGATGCCCGCCGATTTTGGCGGCCTGCTGCTTGCCGCCACTTTCTGCTCGATGCTGCTGACGCCCTTGCTGTTGCGTGCAGCGCCCCGCATCGCAATCTACCTGCACCGCAAGCCCAACGAAGAAGCGAAACTCGAGGAAATCAGCGCACTCAACGCCGACCTGCATCAGCATGTAGTGATCTGTGGCTATGGTCGTGTCGGCCAGTCAATCGGACGCGCACTGCGCAATGCGCAGCAACCCTATATCGCCCTGGACACTGACCCGGTGCGTGTCCAGGAAGCCGCCGTGGATGAAACCTGCGTGCATTATGGCGACTCGCGCCGCGGTGAAATGCTGGTCGCGATAGGGCTGGAGCGCGCCAGGCTGCTGGTGATCGCCGTGGACCAGACTGACATCGCCTTACTGATCCTCAAGGAAGCGCGGCGACTCAATGCGTCCGTGCCGATTCTGGTGCGCACGCGCGACGACAGCCAACTGGCCGAGCTGAAGGCCTCCGGCGCCAGCGAAGTGGTGCCGGAACTGCTGGAGTCAAGCCTGATGCTCGTCTCCCACGCACTGATCATGGTGGGGTTACCCGCCCATCAGGTGCAGGAGCGCGCCGACCAGATCCGGCACGACCGCTATCGCCTGTTGCACGGTATTTATCCCGGCGCAGCAGACGATGAAGAGCATTGACTCAGTCCTGGCTGACCGCGCCGATCTTGTGCACCGACAAGTCCGCGCCGTAATACTCTTCTTCCTGACTCAGACGCAGGCCATGGAACGCCTTGATCACGCCATACACGGCAAAGCCACCGACCAGCGCCACCACCACCCCCAGCGCAGTACCGATCAATTGGCTGATCAGGCTGACCCCGCCCAGACCACCCAATGTGACCTGGCCGAAAATGCCGCAGGCGATTCCACCCCAGACGCCGCACAGGCCATGCAACGGCCACACCCCCAGGACATCGTCGATCTTCCATTTGACTTGGGCGGCGGTAAAGCACCCGACAAACAGCGCACCGGCAACGACACCGGTCACCAGCGCCCCCACCGGATGCATCAGATCGGAGCCGGCGCAGATTGCCACCAACCCTGCCAACGGGCCGTTATGCAGAAAGCCCGGGTCATTACGCCCGACGATCAGCGCGGCCACGGTGCCACCGACCATGGCCATCAGCGAATTCACCGCCACCAGTCCACTGAGACCTTGCAGGGTTTGCGCACTCATCACGTTGAAACCGAACCAGCCGACGATCAGGATCCACGAACCCAATGCCAGGAAAGGAATGCTCGAGGGTGCGAACGCGACCAGTTTTCCGTCGCGATACCGCCCATCCCGTGGCCCGAGCAACAACACCGCCGCCAGTGCCAGCCAGCCACCCATGGCGTGGACCACCACCGAGCCTGCGAAATCATGGAAGCTGGCGCCAAAGCGTTCCAGCAACCAGGCTTGCACGCCAAAGTTGCCGTTCCAGATCATGCCTTCGAAAAACGGATAGATGAACGCCACGATCAAGGCCGTCGCGCACAACTGCGGGACAAACCGGGCTCGCTCGGCGATCCCGCCGGAAATGATCGCCGGGATCGCCGCGGCGAACGTCAGCAGAAAGAAAAACTTCACCAACCCGTAGCCGTGATCGGCGTTGATCACCGCGGCCGGTTGCATGAAGCTGACCCCATAGGCAATCCAATAGCCTATAAAGAAATAGGCCAGGGTCGAAATCGCGAAGTCGCTGAGGATTTTCGCCAGGGCGTTGACCTGATTCTTTTGCCGGACCGTGCCTACTTCCAGGAAGGCAAAACCGGCGTGCATGGCCAGCACCATGACCGCGCCGCCGAGAATGAACAACGTGTTGGAGCTATGGATCAGAGTGTCCACAGCGCTTTGCAGATTTTCCATGGGATTGGCAGACCTGAAGGCTAAAAAAGCACCAAAGCAGTTCGCAAAGAGAATTCATGCACCAAGTTGTAACCTTTTCGGATCATTACAGGGATCCGATGAGCCACTTTGGCGCACAAGGTTGGAACCTTTGCGCGAGTTTTGTTTATTTGAGATAAGGTTTCGCTCAAATCATGCCCGACAACAGCGCGACGGCGCAGGCGGACGCACCACGACGTAGCAAAAGTTGTACCAGTCATTTGTACTGAACCTTCACCCAAGGCTCATACTCGAACGCAACAGACGCCACCTACGGAGATCCACAATGGCCAGTATCAAGGCAAAGACTGCTCAAGAAGTTCTGATGAATGACTTTCAAACACTGGTCAGCGACACCGAGCGGTTGCTGGAACACACGGCGACGCTGGCCGGGGATCAGGCCGATGAATTGCGCTCGCAAATCCATGACAGCCTGCTGCGTGCCCGGGAAACCTTGAAACTGACCGAAGACTCCCTGCGCGAGCGCGGCAAGGCCGCCGTTACCGCCACTGAAGACTATGTTCAGGCCAACCCATGGCAATCGGTCGGGATAGCGGCGGGCGTGGGCTTCCTGATTGGCCTGCTGGCCACTCGGCGCTGATTATGGCGATCGGCGAATCCGGCTCGTCCGCGACGGGCCCAAGCTCCTCACCGCGACGCCTCGGTGCCGCTTTTCTTGGACTGCTGCACAGCCATGTCGAACTGTTCGGCATTGAGTTGCAGGAGCAAAAGGCCCGCACCGTCAGCCTGTTGCTGTTTGCCGGCCTGGCGCTGGTGTTTGCCTTGCTGTTGCTGGTGGGCTTGTCGACGCTGGTGTTGATCCTGTTTTGGGACACCTATCGCCTGCCGGCCATCATCGGGCTTTGCGTGTTTTATACCCTCGCGGCCATCTTCTGCGGGATGCGCTTGAGAGCGGCGATTTTCGATGAATCCTCGCCCTTTCACGGCACGCTGGAAGAATTGGCCAATGATCGGGAGCGCCTGCTGCCATGAGCCTGCCTGCATTGCCTCATAACAACTCGCGTACGGAAATGCGCAAGGCCTTGATCCGCCTGCGCATGGAAATGCATCGCCAGGAAATCCGCCACGAATCCGCGCAACTGCTGCAACCCCTGCAGCGTGTGCGCGGGATGACGCAAAATCTGCAGGGTGGTTTCGGCATCAAACACGCCCCGCTCTGGGGCATGGCGGCCGTGACGTTGCTGGGCTTTCTGACCGGCAAGGGCGCCAGGAGTGGCGGCACCAGCAGCCTGACCCGCCTGGTTCGATTGGGGACCACACTGGGTCCGCTGATCAAGCTGGTCATGCAAGGTTCCTCGCGCAACCCTTAGGCCATGGCTGGCTGGCTGCATGCTTGCCACGGCACCGGGATGACCCTCTTTAGCGGGGGGTTCATCCCGGCGAGCCTGTGGGTGTTTTTCCCTTGCAGGCCATGGCGCGAACCCGGAAGCTTAGGGATTCAGTCACCTGACGGAGAGAACGAGCCTTGGATTGGCAAACTTTGCTTACTCGCGAACGCCTCGGAAAGCCTCTGCACAGCCCGGAAGAACTCGGCCGCAGCCCTTTTCACAAAGACCATGACCGCATCATTTTTTCGGGAGCGTTTCGCCGCCTCGGGCGCAAGACACAGGTTCATCCCGTCACCAGTAACGATCACATCCATACGCGCCTGACCCATTCGCTGGAAGTCAGTTGCGTCGGCCGCTCGCTGGGCATGCGCGTCGGTGAAACCATCCGCAGTGCCCTGCCCGACTGGTGCGACCCCAGTGACCTGGGGATGGTCGTGCAATCGGCCTGCCTGGCCCATGACATCGGCAACCCGCCCTTCGGCCACTCCGGCGAAGACGCCATCAGGCACTGGTTCCAGCAAGCAGCCGGCCGTGGCTGGCTGGATGCCATGAGCGAAGTCGAACGCGATGATTTCCTCAATTTCGAAGGCAACGCCCAAGGCTTCCGGGTACTCACGCAGCTGGAATATCACCAGTTCGACGGCGGCACCCGGCTGACCTACGCCACCCTGGGGACGTATCTGAAGTATCCATGGACGGCAAAACACGCGGACTCACTGGGCTACAAGAAGCACAAGTTCGGCTGCTACCAGAGTGAATTGCCGCTGCTGGAGCAGATCGCCCAAAAACTCGGCCTGCCGCAACTCGAGGAACAGCGCTGGGCGCGTCATCCACTGGTGTACCTGATGGAGGCTGCCGACGACATCTGCTACGCGCTCATTGACCTGGAAGACGGCCTGGAGATGGAGTTGCTGGAGTATGCCGAAGTCGAATCGCTGCTGCTGGACCTGGTGGGTGACGATTTGCCTGAAACCTATCGCCAGCTCGGTCCGCAGGATTCGCGCCGGCGCAAACTGGCGATCCTGCGGGGCAAAGCCATCGAACACCTGACCAATGCCGCGGCCCGCGCCTTTGTCGAGCAACAGGACGCGTTGCTGGCGGGCCTGCTGCCCGGCGATCTGGTGGAGCACATGCATGGCCCCGCCAAGCGATGCGTGTTGAATGCGAAGGACATGGCGCGCAAAAAGATCTTCCAGGACAAGCGCAAGACCCTGCACGAAATCGGCGCCTACACCACGCTGGAAATCCTGCTCAACGCCTTCTGCGGCGCGGCGCTGGAACAGCACAACGGACGCACGCCTTCCTTCAAGAGCCGGCGCATCCTCGATCTGTTGGGTAACAATGCGCCCGATCCTTGCGGTCCCTTGCACACCTCGTTTCTGCGCATGATCGATTTCATCGCGGGCATGACCGACAGCTATGCCAGCGACATGGCACTGGAAATGACCGGTCGCTCCAACCATTGACGCGAGCCGATCGGCCATTTCGACGCCCGAAATGGCCGATCAGCGCTTGAAAATCCAAGTACATTCAACGCTCGCTGAATCCCCCTACAGCTCGTGGTAAGTGTTCTGATCGTCTATCCGGGATTCTCACTCAATAATCACACTCCACTGTGCTCGACAGATGAAGCGTGAGTAATTCCATGTTCGAAGACAATCTGCGCATCCTGCTGGTAGAAGATCACCCTTTTCAGCTCAGGGCGACCCAGTGCCTGCTCGAGAGTTACGGCTTCACTCAATTGACCCCCGCCGCCAGTGCCGAAGGCGCGATACAACATATGTTCAGGGCGGCGCGACCCTTCGATATCCTGTTGTGCGATCAATGCTTGCCCGATCTTCCCGGCCTCGAGCTGATCGAGTACGCCAGCCACCGGGGGATGATCAGGCAAGCCATACTTCTAAGCAGCCTGACACCCGTTGAACTGGACGAATTAAAACATTTGGCCAACGAACATCGATTGCCCTTATTGGGTTGTCTGGCCAAGCCATTGAAACAATCAGAATTTTTAAATCTGTTGACCTTGACCTCACTATAAACAACGTTGAAACCCAGATACTAAAAACCCTACTGGAACACAATTTGAAACTTCAAAAACAGCAGTTCAAACACCTCGTCTAAACGCATGCCGCTGACACCATCTTCACAAAAAATCCAGTTGATACGTAGTCCTAATCTTTTTCACTTGTAGGAATCTTCCTATATTGCTGCAGCAGGTCCGTCAGCTCATGCGTCGCCTCAACTATCTGAGCTAAGGTGCGCGCTTTATTCGCGCTCGTATGGGATTTGATTATGAACTCCGTTTTTATCGTCGACGATCACCCCGTCATCCGTCTTGCCGTCCGAATGCTGCTCGAACATGAAGGTTACAATGTCGTCGGCGAAACAGATAACGGGGTCGATGCCATGCAGATGGTTCGCGAATGCATGCCTGACCTGGTCATTCTCGATATCAGTATTCCCAAACTGGACGGACTGGAAGTTCTCGCTCGTTTCAACCAAATGTGTACGCCGATAAAGACACTGGTACTCACCGCCCAATGCCCGAAACTTTTCGGTATTCGCTGCATGCAGTCCGGCGCAGCCGGCTATGTATGCAAACAGGAAGAGTTGAGTGAACTGGTCAGCGCCATCAAAGCGGTATTATCAGGTTACAACTATTATCCGAGCCAGGCCCTGAATCCTGTTCGTGGCGATGATGTGCACTTTGCCGAACTGGAGTTGTTCAAGGCCGTCAACGATCGCGAACTGATGGTCATGCAACTTTTTGCCCAGGGCCGCACCAACAAGGACATTGCCAAAGGCATGTTTTTGAGCAACAAGACGGTCAGCACTTATAAAAAACGACTCATGCAAAAACTCAAGGCCAAATCTCTGGTTGAGCTCATCGAGATGGCAAAACGTAACGCATTAGTGTGAGAAGCAGGATGCCCAGCCGCATAAAGGACTATCTGATACTCATGGCCGCTGGTTTAAGCCTGAGCACCTCGGTGCCCGCCGCACACACCTCCAGTGAAAGTCTCACCCTGCTCAGTCGTTCGTCGGCCGCACACCTGGAAGTGCAACTGGATCAATCCCAGCGACAATGGATCAAGAACAAGCGTGAACTGATTCTCGGCACGTCCGCCCCGGATTATCCACCCTTCGATCTGACCGTCAGCGGTCACGAGTATGAAGGTTACACCGCCGACTATGCCGGTATCCTGGGCGAGTCCACCGGCTTGGCGATCAAGGTCCAGCGGTTCGAATCCCGGGGGGCGGCGATCCTGGCACTTGAAAACGGCGAGGTGGACCTGCTCGGTTCCGCCAACGGGTTCGAAGCTCACAATGCCCTGGATATCGTACTGTCCGAACCCTACGCCGTCGATCAACCGGTGCTGGTGACCCGGGAAGACGAAAGCAGGTCCCTGAGCGATGGTCTCGCCGGTTTGCGGCTGAGCATGGTGTATCACTATTTGCCGCTGGAGGAAGTCAAGGCCGTTTATCCCCAGGCGATCATCACGTCCTATCCGTCCTATCAGAATGCGATCAATGCCGTGGCTTTCGACCAGGCCGACGTCTTCCTCGGCGATACGATTTCAACCCACTACATGATCAACAAGGGCTACCTGAACAACATCCGCATGGCCAATTTCGGCAAACACGAAGCGCAAGGTTTCAGCTTTGCCGTGAACAGGAACAACCCCGAACTGCTCGGGATTATCAATGCGATGCTCAAGGCTGTTTCCACCGGCGAGCGAGAAAGCATTGCCAAGCGCTGGAGCGCGGGCAGCGACATTCTGCTCACCGATCAAAAACTGCAGCTCAGTGACATCGAAGAACGCTGGCTGGCGCAACATCCGGTGGTGCGGGTGGTGGTCAATGAGGCGTTTGCGCCGCTGACGTTTTTCGACAATGACGGCAACTTTCGAGGCATTACCGCAGACTTGCTGGAACTGATCAGGCTGCGTACCGGTTTGCGCTTCGACATCCAGCGCAGCCGCAGCGATGGCGAGATGATCGAGCAGGTCAACACCCGACAAGCCGACCTGATCGCCGCCCTGCTTCCCAGCGCCCAACGTGAAGCGAGCCTGAGCTTCACCCGCCCATACCTGCAAAACTCCTACGTCCTGCTGACCCGCAAATCCGCCAATAGCCCGACCAGCCTTGCTCAATTGCAGAACAAACGCCTGGCGATCGCTCAAGGCAATCCTATGGTGGATGACTTGCGCCGCGAGTTCCCGCAGATCAAGTTGATTGAAACCCCGGACACCTTCAGCGCCGCGGAACTGCTGGCCGAAGGCAAGGTACAGGGTGCGGTGAGCTCGTTGGTGGTTGCCAACTACTTCCTGTCATCGCGGGTTTTCGAACACACCCTGCGAATCAGCAGCACCCTGGGAACCCGGCAGGCTGCATTTTCCCTGGCGACCGGCCGGGACGCCCGCGAGCTGAACGCCATCCTCGACAAGGCGCTGCTGAGCATCACGCCGGAAGAACTGGGCATCATCAACAGTCGCTGGCGTGGTTATTCGGCGACCTCGCAAAATCCCTGGCGCAATTATCACCGACTGTTTTTCCAGATCGTCATCGGCGCCGGCGTGCTCCTGCTGATTTCCGTTGCCTGGAACGCTTATATGCGTCGCCAGATCAAACAGCGCAAGGCGGCCGAGCGTGCGTTGAACGATCAATTCGAATTCATGCGATCGCTGGTCAACGGCACACCGCATCCCATCTATGTGCGCGATCGCCAAGGGCTGCTGCAAAGCTGCAACGACAGCTACCTGCAAGCCTTCTGCGCGAAACGTGAACAGGTCATCGGCAAAAGCGTCATGCAGGGCAACATGAGCAACGCTTTCGAAGCACGGGAATACCAGGCCGACTACCAGCGCGTCGTGGCCGAAGGCATGCCGCTGATTCTCGACCGGCCGCTGCACATCGGAGGCCGCAGACTGACGATCTACCACTGGATTATCCCCTACCGCGATTCGAGCGGTGAAGTGCGGGGCATCATTGGCGGCTGGATCGACATCAGCGAGCGGCGGCAATTGCTCGATGAGCTGCGCTTCGCGAAAGAACGGGCCGATGAAGCCAACCGGGCCAAGAGCACGTTCCTGGCGACCATGAGCCATGAGATCCGCACGCCGATGAACGCGGTCATCGGTATGCTCGAACTGACGCTCAAGCGTATCGATCACCGGCACCCGGACCGTCCGGCCATCGATGTGGCGTACAACTCGGCAAAAGACTTGCTCGAGCTGATCGGAGACATTCTCGACATCGCGCGGATCGAGTCCGGCCGCCTGAGCCTGAGCCCGGAACGCGTCAACCCACGTGAGATCGTGACCTCGGTGATTCGGATTTTCGAAGGACTGGCACGTCAGAAAAATCTTGAACTGCTGTTGGAATTTCACCCTGCCAATCCGCGGGTCGATGTCGTTTTGGACCCGTTGCGCTTCAAGCAGGTGTTGTCCAACCTGATCAGCAACGCCATCAAGTTCACAGAGCTTGGTCAGGTCAGGATCAGCGTGGAGCTGCAACCCTCCGACGAGCCCGGGCACATCCGGATGTTGTTGCACGTTCAGGACAGTGGCATCGGCATCAGCGAACAGGATCGGCAACGGTTATTCGAACCTTTCGCCCAAGCCGATCATTGTGAACAGTCAAGCAGAGGTGGCGCAGGACTGGGCCTGGTGATCAGTCGCAGTCTGTGCGAGATGATGGGCGGCAGCCTGCAATTGAGCAGCCAGCCGGGTGTCGGCACTCAGGTCCAGGTTTCGCTTTGCCTGGCAACGCTGCCATGCGAGCAGCTCCCTGAGGTTGTTGAAGCGCCCATCCATGCCACAAGGTCGCCCCTGAACGTCCTGGTGGTGGACGATCACCCGGCCAATCGCTTGCTCATGTGCCAGCAGCTTGAGTTTCTGGGGCATCGATTCAGTGTCGCGGCGGATGGCGAGGCAGGTTTCGAAACGTGGCAAGCGCAGACGTTCGATCTGGTCATTGTCGATTGCAACATGCCGATCATGAATGGCTACGAATTGGCCGGCGCCATTCGCCGACAGGAACAAAAAACGTCACGCCCTCCCTGCACCATTCTGGGGTTCACTGCCAACGCACAGCCGGAAGAAATACAGCGCTGCAAACAAGCCGGCATGGACGACTGCCTGTTCAAGCCCCTGACGCTGTCGGCCTTGAGCCAATGGGTTGAACGCATCGAGCCCACCGTCCGCGATCCGGCCTTCAGCGTGAAAGGGCTGCACCAGTTGACAGGGGGCAACCCGGTTCTGGAGCGGCGACTGTTGACCGAGCTGTTCAACAGCAACCGGTCGGACCGACAAGCGCTGCTGGCATTGACCCCCTCCGGGGACCGGCAGTCATTCCTCGATATTGCCCACAAAATCAAGGGCGCAGCCCGCATTGTCCAGGCCTCCCGCTTGATCGACAGCTGCGAGGCGCTGGAGAGCGCCTGCCATGAAGTGTTCCATCGCGCCAACGTCATTGAATGCAGCAATGCCGTAGGGAGTGCCCTGCTCGAATTGGAGCAGGCGCTGCAACAGCAACTTCGACAAAACGACGACAGCAAAATGAAAGAGGCTTAACCCTGCATGATCAGCAGTCAGTCAGGCGCAGGAAAATCGCCGCCAGTTGTTCGATACCCGCTTGATCTTCAGCGGTAAACCGCGCGAGCTTCGGGCTGTCGAGGTCCAGCACGCCAATCAACCGACCGTTTTTGACCAGCGGCACGACCAGCTCGCTATTGGACGCGCTGTCGCAGGCGATATGCCCCGGGAACGCGTGCACGTCTTCGACCAATTGGGTGCGCAAGGACGCCGCCGCAGTCCCGCACACACCGCGGCCGAACGGAATTCGCACGCAGGCGATCTGGCCTTGAAACGGGCCCAGTACCAGCTCTTCATTGCGATTGAGGTAGAAACCGGCCCAGTTCAAATCATCGAGCTGGTTGTACAGGAATGCCGAAAACTGCGCCGCGTTGGCAATGAAATCACGTTCATCCGCCAGCAATGATTCCAGCTGAGCCCACAGCATCCCGTAGCCTTCGAGGCCCTGGCCGCTTTTTTGCAAATCGATCATGCCTTATGCTCCAACAGCTTGAGCCCGACCCAATAGCGGGCAAATTGATAGGCACATCGTCCGTTGCGATTGCCCCGGCCTGTGGCCCAGCGCACGGCGAGAATGTCCAGCTCTTCATTGCGTTGCCACTCGAGGCCGGCCTTGTCGGCCAATTGACCAATCCAGTGTTCGACGACGTTGAGGAAGTGCTCCTGGGTAAACGGGTAGAACGACAGCCACAAGCCAAAACGGTCCGACAGGGCGATCTTGTCTTCCACCGCCTCGCTGGGATGGAGTTCACCGTCGACCCTTTTCCAGTTTTCGTTATCGCTTTCCTTTTCCGGCACCAGGTGCCGACGATTGGAGGTCGCGTAGAGCAACACGTTATCCGGTGCCTGCTCGAGAGAACCGTCCAGCACACTTTTGAGCACGCGATAATCGCCCTCGCCCGATTCGAACGACAGGTCATCGCAGAACAGCACGAAGCGCTGGGGCAGTTTGGCGACCTGTTCGACAATGCGTGGCAAGTCCGCCAGATGATCGCGTTCGATCTCGATCAGCCGCAGCCCCGCCTGGGCGTGTTCGGCCAGCAAGGCGCGCACCAGGGACGATTTGCCGGTGCCGCGCGAGCCCCAGAGCAAGGCGTGGTTGGCCGGCATGCCGTCGAGGAACTGTTGGGTATTGCGCCCCAGTTGCTCCACTTGCCGGTCGACGCCGATCAGGTCGGACAACCGCGTGTCGAGGCTGACGTGCAGCGGCAACAGAAAACCGCTGCGCCCTTCACGTTGCCAGCGTGCGGCCAGGCAGTGTGTCCAGTCGATGGTTTGCCGGGGTGCGGGCAGCAGCGGTTCGATACGGGCCAGCACGGCATCGGCGCGTTCAAGAAAAGCATTCAATCGGGAATCCACGTCTTCTCCTCGGACACGTTCACAGTAATGATGCGTTACAGCGACCCAACACAGCGTACGATGTCCCGTTTAGCCCTTGAACAAGGGTTACACAGGACCATCGGGATCCATGCATGATCGACTATGCTTGAGCAGCGAAGGGAAACGGAAGTGGTTCAACACCCCATGGATATCAAGTTCACCAACCGGCTGTCCTACAAGCAAGCCCGGCTGACCGTGCTGGTTGGTTTCATTCTGGGCACGCTGCTCAGTCTGCTGCAAATAGGCATCGATTATGCCAGTGAAGACGCCTCCATCAACCGCGAAATCCAGTCACTGCTGGAAATCAGTCATAACCCCGCTTCGCGCATCGCCTACAACATCGACGCCGAACTCGCCCAGGAACTGACCCTGGGCCTGCTGCGCTCGCCCGCCATCATCGGCGCGCAATTGACCGACAACAACGGCACGGTGCTGGCCAAAGTCAAACGCCCTGGCCTGCAAAGCGGGTACCGGCTGATCAGCGACTTCCTGTTTGGCGCCAACCGGCACTTCGAAGACCGCCTGTACCTGGATCATTTACCGTCCGAATCCCTCGGCACCCTGCGCCTGGACGTCGACACCTATTCATTTGGCAGCCGGTTCCTGCGTAGGGCCGAAGTCACCTTGCTCAACGGCTTCGCCCGTAGTCTGCTGCTGACCGGCATTCTGCTGGCGCTGTTCTATGTCATGCTGACCAAACCCCTGGTACGGGTGATTCGTGAACTCAGCGGCCGTGATCCGCGCGGTGTCGAACCGACGTGGCTGGAGTGTCCCGCCGGTCATGAAAACGATGAGATCGGCGTGCTGGTCAAAGTTGCCAACAAGCAATTCGAAAACATCGCCACCGAAATCCATCAGCGACGCAATGCCGAAAACCGTCTGACCGACTACCTCGGACAACTGGAAAACATCGTGTCGGCCCGGACCGCGGAACTCAAGGCCATCAACACCCGGCTCAGCCAGTCCAACGAGGAATTGGAAGTCGCCCGCCGCACCGCCCTGGACATGGCCGAAGCGCGCTCGGCGTTTCTGGCCAACATGAGCCACGAAATCCGTACCCCCCTCAACGGATTGCTGGGGATGATCGCGCTATCACTGGATGGCCCCCTCAATGCCGAGCAACAGCAACAGCTGTCCATTGCCCACGACTCGGGCAAAGTGCTGGTGGAATTGCTCAACGATATCCTCGACCTGTCGAAATTCGACGCCGGTCAGCTTGAACTCGAACACATTCCATTCGATCTCGGCTCGCTGATCGAAGACACCGCCAACCTGCTGTCGCAGAACGCGGCACCGAGCGTCGAGCTGACCTGCCTGATCGACCCGCACTTTCCGGCGCTGGTGCTCGGTGACCCGACCCGGGTCCGGCAGATTGTCAGCAACCTGTTGTCCAACGCCCTCAAGTTCACCCGGTTTGGTCGGGTCGATGTGCGCCTTTCCACGTTCGGGGACGGCGTCAGAATCGAGGTCTGCGACACCGGCATCGGTATCGCCCAGGAAGCCCAGGTCAAGATCTTCCAGCCCTTCACCCAGGCGGGTGCCGGCATTACCCGGCAATTCGGCGGCACTGGCCTGGGCCTGGCACTGACCTACAACCTTTGCGAAGCCATGCAAGGACGCCTCACCATCAGCTCCGAAGCCGGTTTCGGCAGCCAGTTCTGCGCCGACCTGCCGCTGCCTTGCCACACCCGCGCCCTGGCGCCGGCAAAGTTAACGGGCAAGGTCATCGCGATCACCGCCGCCAGCAGCGGCCTGGCGGAACTACTCAAGAGCCTGTTGCCGGGTTGGGGCCTGGAGTATCAGCAACGATCGATGGACGACTCCTTGATCGGACTCGACCCGGATGTGGTGATCACCGACTGCCCCGAATGCCTGTTCGTCCTGCGCCCCACCTGCAGTGCACCGATTTTGCTGGTGACCGCCTACGGCAGTTTCCTGCCCAGCGAAGAAGCCAGCGCCCTGGCGCCGTTGCAGCAACAGGCACGACCTCTGGCGCGTAATGCGCTATACCAGACTCTGCGGCGGGTGCTGCATCCGGATATCAACACCATCAACGATGCCCGACTCGACAATCGCTCACTGTTGCGACGCGGACGGGTGCTGCTGGTGGAGGACAATCCGGTCAATCAACTGGTGGCAAAGGGCATGCTTGGCAAACTTGGCTGCGAGGTGATCGTCGCCGCTCACGGTGCCGAGGCCCTGGATCAACTCGAGCACGATGAGTTCGATCTGGTGCTGATGGACTGCAACATGCCGGTGATGGACGGTTACGAAGCCAGCCGGCAGATCCGGCGCAGCGGACGCTGGCCACAGCTGCCCATTGTCGCCTTGACCGCCAATGCGATGTCCGAAGAACGCGAACGCTGCCGTGCAGCGGGCATGAGCGACTACCTGGCCAAACCGTTCCGCCGCGAAGAACTGGCCGCCCTGCTGGATTTGTGGATGCCGACTACGACAGTGCCTTGATCTGGCCCAACAGATGATCGAGACCTTCACGCAGATTATTCAGGCGATCCAGATCGACACCGCTGTCACACAACAGACGTGCCTTGAGCGGTCCCACTCGCGCGCGCAACGCCTGGCCATGGGGTGACAGGCTCAGGTGCACTTCACGCTCATCCCGCGCCGAACGCTGGCGCTGCACCAACTGCAACTGCTCAAGCCGCTTGAGCAGCGGCGTCAACGTGCCGGAGTCCAGCGCCAGGCGTTCGCCCAATGCCTTGACCGTCGGCTGCTCCGGGGTCGCTTCCTGCCATTCCCACAGCACCAGCATCGCCAGGTATTGCGGATAAGTCAGGCCGAGCTGATCGAGCATCGGCTTATAGGCGCGGATGACCGCCCGGGAAGCGGCATACAATTTGAAGCAGAGCTGGCTGTCGAGCTTCAGGGAATCGACGGACAAGGTATTCATTTGAGCAGGGCTTCGATCTCGCGGCTCAGGTCCTGCGGCTTGGTCGCCGGCGCGAAGCGCTTGACCAACTGGCCGTCCTTGCCGATCAGGAATTTGGTGAAGTTCCACTTGATGCCCTGGGAACCCAGTACGCCCGGTGCGCGCTTTTTCAATTGCACGAACAGCGGATGGGCGTCTGCACCGTTGACTTCGATCTTTTTGAACAGCGGGAAGCTGACGCCGTAGTTCAATTCGCAGAACTCGGTGATCGCCCCTTCGTTACCTGGCTCCTGCTGGCCGAACTGGTTGCAGGGAAAGCCGAGCACCACCAGGCCTTGGTCCTTGTAGGTCTGCCACAGCTCTTCCAGCCCTTTGTACTGTGGTGTGAAGCCACATTTGCTCGCGGTGTTGACCACCAGTACGGCTTTGCCGGCGTAATCCGCCAGGGTCTTTTGCTCGCCTTTGATGGTGGTGCAGGGAATGCTCAGCAGGTTGTCGCTCATGATCTGGACTCAGAAGGTAGGGCAGGTCCGATAAAGATAGCGAGCAATTGAATTGTGTGCAATTTAATAAATCGATTGTTGGGTGTCTGTCAGGTACAACCGAATCTTCCAAACTGGACTCGATTCCTGTGGGAGCGAGCTTGCTCCGGGCGGCGTTCCGACGATGGTCGTTAACGATGACGCGTGTTTACTGGCTAAACGCGGCGCTCTCGAGTACATCGCGAGCGAGCTCGCTCCTACAGTTTCCTTGACTGGCTGGCATTAGGTCCACTAGCCCGGTGTTACTCGCGCGGCACCAGATCCAGACACACCGAGTTGATGCAATACCGCAGCCCGGTCGGCGGCGGACCATCCGGGAACACATGCCCCAGGTGCGCCTCGCATTTGGCGCAAACCACCTCGGTGCGAATCATCCCATGGCTGACATCACGGATCTCCACCATGGCGCTGTCGCCGATCGGCGCGTAGAAACTCGGCCAGCCACAACCGGAGTCGAATTTGGTCTTGGAATCGAACAGCGGCTCGTTGCAGCAAATGCAGTGATAAATGCCGTCAACCTTGCTGTCATTGTATTTGCCGGAAAACGGACGTTCGGTGCCCTTGAGGCGGCAAACGTTGTACTGCTCCGGATCGAGCATCGCCTTCCATTCTTCCAGGGTTTTTTCCAACTTTTCCATTGTCACACCTCAGCGGCTGAAAAAGCCCGATCTGTACCTTTTCCACGGATCGGGCGGCACGTATGATTGCGCCTCGTCAAACGCCAGTCTGGCAGCCAGACCACGCGCATTCAAACGGATTTATGGGTGCTGCATCTCAAGGCGTCAGACCTGTGTGAATACGCAGGATTCCCAGCACGGTCGTTCACACGCCGCCTGGATCGTTCATTTTCGGGAACACATCGCCATGCAGGTCAGCAAATCGAACAAGCTCGCCAACGTCTGCTACGACATTCGCGGCCCAGTGCTCAAGCACGCCAAGCGCCTGGAAGAGGAAGGCCATCGCATCCTCAAGCTGAACATCGGCAACCCGGCGCCCTTTGGTTTCGAAGCGCCGGATGAAATTCTCCAGGACGTGATCCGCAACTTGCCGACCGCCCAGGGTTATAGCGACTCCAAAGGCCTGTTCAGTGCGCGCAAGGCCGTCATGCAGTACTACCAGCAAAAGCAGGTGGAAGGCGTCGGCATCGAAGACATCTACCTGGGCAACGGCGTTTCCGAGCTGATCGTGATGTCGATGCAGGCCCTGCTCAACAATGGCGACGAAGTGCTGGTGCCGGCCCCTGACTACCCGCTGTGGACCGCCGCGGTGAGCCTGTCGGGCGGCAACCCGGTGCATTACCTGTGCGACGAACAGGCCAACTGGTGGCCGGACCTGGCCGACATCAAGGCCAAGATCACCCCGAATACCAAGGCGCTGGTGATCATCAACCCGAACAATCCGACGGGTGCCGTGTATTCGAAAGAAGTCCTGCTGGGCATGCTGGAACTGGCCCGTCAGCACAACCTGGTGGTGTTCTCCGACGAAATCTACGACAAGATCCTGTACGACGATGCCGTGCACATCTGCACCGCTTCGCTCGCGCCGGACCTGCTGTGCCTGACCTTCAACGGTCTGTCCAAGTCCTACCGCGTGGCCGGATTCCGCTCTGGCTGGATCGCCATTTCCGGCCCGAAACACCACGCCCAGAGCTACATCGAAGGCATCGACATACTGGCCAACATGCGTCTGTGTGCCAACGTGCCGAGCCAGCATGCGATCCAGACCGCCCTCGGCGGTTATCAGAGCATCAATGACCTGGTGCTGCCGCACGGTCGCCTGCTGGAACAGCGCAACCGTACCTGGGAATTGCTCAACGACATTCCGGGCGTGAGCTGCGTCAAGCCGATGGGCGCACTGTATGCCTTTCCGCGGATCGATCCGAAAGTCTGCCCGATCCACAACGACGAAAAATTCGTGCTCGACCTGCTGCTCTCCGAAAAGCTGCTGGTGGTGCAAGGCACGGCCTTCAACTGGCCATGGCCGGACCATTTCCGGGTCGTGACCCTGCCGCGGGTCGACGACCTGGACATGGCCATCGGACGTATCGGCAATTTCCTCAAATCCTATCGCCAATAAGCGGATATCACCCAGCGGCGCGTCCTGAAGTCGCCGGGTGATTGATTCAGCAACATATCTTTGCGCCCTGTCTTCCATCACGCCTGCCACGGCTGACCGAGGACAGGTTGCTTGCTCGCGCCTAACAACGACGGGGCCTGCGAGGTCAATTGGCTGACAAACCCTTTCCCCCATCAGCGTCGGAAATGTCCTTCAACCAGCTAGACTTTCGTTGTAGGACACAGTTTGAAATAGTCACTCGGTTGAATAGCCCGGTGCAGCACCTTATATACCCCGCAGTACGCTACATCTTTAGCATGAGGAGATTTCTACAACCATGATGCGCATCCTGCTGTTTTTGGCCACTAACCTGGCGGTCGTGCTGATTGCCAGCATCACCCTGAGCCTTTTCGGCTTCAACGGGTTCATGGCGGCCAACGGGGTTGATCTCAACCTCAATCAGCTGCTGATTTTCTGTGCGGTCTTTGGTTTCGCCGGTTCCCTGTTCTCGCTGTTCATCTCCAAGTGGATGGCGAAAATGAGTACCAGCACCCAGATCATCACCCAGCCGCGCACACGTCACGAGCAATGGCTGCTGCAAACCGTTGAGCAATTGTCCCGGGAAGCCGGCATCAAGATGCCGGAGGTCGGGATTTTCCCGGCCTACGAGGCGAACGCCTTCGCCACCGGCTGGAACAAGAACGACGCGCTGGTCGCGGTCAGCCAGGGCTTGCTCGAGCGATTCTCGCCGGATGAAGTCAAGGCCGTACTGGCCCACGAGATCGGCCACGTGGCCAATGGCGACATGGTCACCCTGGCGCTGATCCAGGGCGTGGTGAACACCTTCGTGATGTTCTTTGCACGGATCATCGGCAACTTTGTCGACAAAGTGATCTTCAAGAATGAAGAAGGCCAGGGCATCGCCTACTACGTGGCGACCATCTTTGCCGAACTGGTCCTGGGCATCCTGGCCAGCTCCATCGTCATGTGGTTCTCGCGCAAACGGGAATTTCGTGCCGACGAAGCCGGTGCACGCCTGGCCGGCACCAGTGCAATGATCGGCGCCCTGCAACGCCTGCGGGCGGAACAGGGACTGCCGGTGCACATGCCGGACACCCTGAATGCCTTCGGCATCAACGGTGGCATCAAGCAAGGGTTTGCCCGCATGTTCATGAGCCACCCGCCGCTGGAAGAGCGCATTGACGCATTGCGTCGTCGGGGCTGATAGCTTCCGCAGTAAAAGAAAAGGCCCGCAGTGAATGCGGGCCTTTTTTTATCTGCTGATTTTTGTGGTGTTATTCCTGGCCTCATCGCGGGCAAGCCCGCTCCCACAGGTTTTGTGTTGCTCACAATATTGGCGAACGACACAAAACCTGTGGGAGCGGGCTTGCCCGCGATGGGGCCAGAACAATCAACACAACTTACCGACTGGAAACCCGGTAAACCCGCTCTTCAAGCCGCGTGACGCCACTCTCGACAAACTTCCAGCTCTCACCCAGCACGTCCTGGTCTTCCAGTACCTTCAGCGCCCAGGTCGCCCCGAACAACCGCTGCACTTCATCATCCAACACCGCAAACGGCGGTCCCTCCATCTGTGCCTGGTCGTAATCCAGGGTAATCAGCAGCCCCAGTGAATCCTTCGGAAGAATCCGCTTCAGATGCTCGGCGTATTGCTCGCGCATTTTCGGCGGCAAGGCGATCAATGCAGCGCGGTCGTACAGCGCACTGCAATCAGCGACATCGCCGGCCGTCAATGCGAAGAAATCACCACACCAGATCTCGATCGAGCCCGCCCGATAGACAGTGAAGGGGCCTTGGTCGCTGACGTCCGGGTCAAATTGATGCTCGTGGAAAAAGTCTTCCACCGCTTTTTCCGACAATTCGACGCCCAACACCTCGTGACCGCATTTTGCCAGCCACAGCAGATCCAGGCTTTTCCCACATAACGGCACCAATACGCGCGAGCCCTCTTCCAGGCCCAGCTGCGGCCAGTACCGTTGCAGATATGGATTCACTTCCGGCAGGTGAAAGCCGATCTGATTCGACGTCCACCGCTTGTGCCAAAACTCCGGCTGCATAATTAATCCCGAATATTCGATCAAAAGACCCTAAAACTTATATTAGATTTAGATCAATGATCTGACTGAAGATGATGCCATCTTACCCCTCAGGAGCTCATTCATGTTCCCCAGCCTGTACATATCCCATGGCTCGCCCATGTTGGCACTTGAACCGGGCGCCAGCGGGCCCGCCCTGGCTCGCCTGGCCGCTGAATGGCCGAAACCCAAGGCCATCGTAATTGTATCCGCGCATTGGGAAAGCAACGAACTGCTGGTCAGCGGCAACCCACAACCCGACACCTGGCATGACTTCGGCGGGTTTCCACAGGCCTTGTTCGAGGTGCAATACCCGGCGCCCGGCGACCCACTCATGGCGGCAGAGGTTGCCGAACGGCTGGAGCACGCTGGCCTGCACGCGCGCATCGACCCAAAACGGCCGTTCGACCACGGTGTCTGGGTGCCCTTGTCGTTGATGTATCCGCAAGCCGACATCCCGATTGTGCAAGTCTCGCTGCCCACCCACGGCGGCGCGGCCCTGCAAACCCGGGTAGGTCAAGCCCTGGCCGGTTTACGGGAACTCGGCGTGCTGCTGATCGGGTCCGGCAGCATTACTCACAACCTGCGCGAACTGGACTGGCACGCCGGCCCGGAAAGCGTCGAACCCTGGGCCAGGGAATTTCGCGACTGGATGGTCGAGAAACTCGAGGCGCAGGATGAAGTCGCGTTGCACGATTATCGTCGGCAAGCGCCGAACGCCGTGCGCAACCATCCGAGCGATGAACATTTGTTACCGTTGTACTTTGCCCGCGGAGCCGGAGGCAAATTCAGCGTGAGCCACGCGGGATTCACCCTGGGCGCCCTGGGCATGGATATTTATCGCTTCGGATGACCCATAAAACTCACAACCGGCGGCGGCCAGGCTCAGACCACATCGACCCCCACATGAATGGCATCATGCCGCCAGAACTCCAGGTCACAATCGATCAGCCGTTGATGCTGATCGTAGTTGACCCGGGCGATCCGCAGCCCCGGGCTGCCCACCGACACCCGTAAAGCCGCCGCCGCATCCACCGACAGCGCCGTCGGCACGATCTCGAAACGCACCCGCCCATAATGCAAATCGTAATGCCGGGCATACAGCTCGGTCATCGACTGATTCAAATCAAACTGCAGAATCCCCGGAAAATAGTGCGGATTCAAATAGTGCTCGACATACAACACCAACCGTTCATCAATGCGCCGCGCCCGGCAAATCTGGATCACGCTCGACAATGCCGGCAATTGCAACCAGGCACAGACCGCCGCCGATGCCGGCTGTAGCCGCGCCGAAATCACCTCGGTGGACGGCACTCGCCCCTGGGCGCTGACCATGGCGTGAAAGTGACTGCGCTGCATCAGGTTGTACGCCAGGCGCGGTGGCGATACGAACCAGCCACGACGCTCCTCCCGATAAATCTGGCCCTGGGCTTCCAGCTGTAACAACGCCTCACGTACGGTGATCCGGGTGGTACCGAACAATTCACTGAGCTTGCGCTCGGCCGGCAACTTGCTCCCGGGCGCCAACAGGCCATGGTCGAGCTGTTCCTGCAGGACCTGCCCGATCGCTGTCACCGCTTTGGTTGTCTCGATGCGCATCAACGTTACCTATCTGGACTAGACCAGCACCGATCCGCGGCAGAAACGCGCTTGAAATCGCTGCAACAACTCTCTGCAAGCCTAGGCACTGCACATGACTGCCAGATGACAAAGTTGCCGAACGGTTGCTCCGGACACTTGCACTTGCACCTGCAACTACATGACCAAGTCCTTTCATTTCAGGTCTTTAGCCATGGTCTACGCTTATCTCCAACCCTGAGGTATCCAGAGCAGGAAACCTGGGCAGGCCGGCGTTCGACATCAAAATGTCATCCAGGCCGCCTAGATTGGCTCAGGTATTGCTGACCTAGACCAACATGACCGCAATCGCAGCGTTGAAAACGCCCAAAGGAGCTTCGGATGAAAAAGCTTTTCCTGGCATCACTGTTAGGCTCGACCATTGCCATGTGCACCGCCGCCATGGCCGCTGACACCGATCTGAAAACCCTGGAGGCCGCGGCGAAAGCGGAAGGTGAGGTCAACAGTGTCGGCATGCCCGATAACTGGGCGAACTGGAAAGGCACCTGGGACGATCTGGCCAAGCTTTATGGCCTCAAACATATCGACACGGACATGAGCTCGGCCCAGGAAATCGCCAAGTTCAAAGCCGAAAAAGACAATGCCACTGCCGACATCGGCGACGTCGGTGCCGCCTTCGGTCCGATCGCGGTCAAGCAAGGCGTTTCGCAACCCTACAAGCCAAGCACCTGGGAGCAGATCCCGTCATGGGCGAAGGATGAGGATGGCCATTGGGCCCTGGCCTACACCGGCACCATTGCCTTCATTATCAACAACAAGCTGCTGCACGGTTCCGAGGCGCCGACCAAATGGGCCGACCTCAAGACGGGCAAATACAAGGTGACCATCGGTGACGTGAGCACTGCCGCCCAAGCCGCCAACGGCGTACTGGCCGCCGCCATTGCCAATGGCGGCGACGAGAAGAACCTGCAGCCGGCCCTGTTGATGTTTGCCGAAATCGCCAAGCAAGGTCGCCTGTCGATGTCGGACCCGGTGATCGCTACCATGGAGAAGGGTGAAGTCGAAGTCGGCGTGGTCTGGGACTTCAACGGCCTGAGCTACAAGGCCAAGATGGCCAATCCTGATGACTACACGGTGCTGATTCCATCCGACGGCTCGGTGATCTCCGGCTACACCACCATCATCAACAAGTACGCCAAGCACCCGAACGCCGCCAAGCTGGCGCGCGAGTACATCTTCAGCGATGCCGGCCAGATCAACCTGGCGCGCGGCAATGCCCGTCCGATCCGCGCCGAACATATAAAACTGCCGGAAGAGGTTCAGGCCAAACTGCTGCCGAACGAGCAATACAAGAAAGTGACGCCGATCAAGGATGCGGACGCCTGGGAAAAAACCTCCAAGGCCCTGCCGCAGAAGTGGAACGAAGAAGTCATCGTCGAGATGAAATGACGCGGTAGATCCCAGATTGGATGCCTGATGGAGATCCCCTGTGGGAGCGGGTTTACTCGCGAAAGCGGACTTGCATTCAACACATGTGTTGAGTGAAACCCCGCCTTCGCGAGCAAGCCCGCTCCCACACTGGACCGAGTGAATCCGACTATCTGTATTGCGGAGTTCCGCCCCTATGAAGCACAACGTCATCCTTGTCGTGCTCGACGGCCTCAATTACGAAGTCGCGCGTCACGCCATGGGGCACCTGCAGGCTTACGTCGGCGCAGGACGCGCGGCGCTCTATAAACTGGAGTGCGAACTGCCGGCCCTGTCCCGACCGCTGTATGAATGCATCCTGACCGGCGTCACGCCGATCGACAGCGGCATCGTCCATAACAACGTCTCGCGCCTGTCCAGCCAGCGCAGCATCTATCACTACGCCACCGACGCCGGCCTTGTCACTGCCGCCGCGGCCTATCACTGGGTCAGCGAGCTGTATAACCGTTCGCCGTTCGTGACGGCCCGGGATCGTCACACCGACGATCCGGACTTGCCGATCCAGCACGGCCATTTCTATTGGAGCGATCACTACCCGGACTCGCACCTGTTCGCCGACGCAGAGAACCTGCGCCTGCGGCATTCGCCGAATTTTCTCCTGGTCCATCCCATGAACATCGACGACGCCGGGCACAAGCACGGTCTCGACACCGCGCAATACCGCAACAGCGCCCGCTCGGCGGACATCATCCTCGCCGACTACCTGCAAGGCTGGCTCGATTCGGGATATCAGGTTCTGGTGACCGCCGACCACGGCATGAACAACGACCGCTCCCACAACGGCCTGCTGCCCGAGGAACGCGAAGTGCCGCTGTTCGTTCTCGGCGAGGCCTTCAGTTTCAACGCCAACGCCGCACCGAAACAGACTGAAATCTGCGGCACCGTCTGCGAACTGCTCGGCGTGGCTCACGATAAACCGCTGTGCCGGGAGTTGCTCAAGTGAACGCCATGACTCGCGGCAAATGGCTGGCGGTGCTGTGCCTGGTGCCGTTCACGCTGTTTTTCATCGTGTTCCAGATCGCCCCGCTGGCGTGGGTGATGATCAACAGCCTGGAATCGGAAGAGTTCGGCTGGGGCCTGACCAACTTCACCAGGATCTTCAACTCGAAGTTCTATTTGCAGGCGATCCAGTACAGCCTCGAGATCAGTTTCTGGTCCAGCGTGTTCGGGATCATCATCGCCATCCTTGGCGCTTACTCCCTGCGCCGCGTCGACTCGAAACTGCGCAACTTCGTCAACGCCTTCGCCAACATGACCAGCAACTTTTCCGGCGTCCCCCTGGCCTTCGCGTTCATCATCCTGCTGGGCTTCAACGGCAGCTTCACCCTCATGCTCAAGCAGGCCGGGATCATTCAGGACTTCAACCTGTACTCGAAAACCGGGCTGATCATTCTCTACACCTACTTCCAGATTCCCCTCGGCGTGCTGCTGCTTTACCCGGCTTTCGACGCCTTGCGCGAAGACTGGCGCGAGTCCGCCGAATTGCTCGGCGCCAGCGGCTGGCAGTACTGGCGGCACATCGGCTTGCCCGTGCTGACGCCGGCGCTGCTGGGCACTTTCGTGATCCTGCTGGCCAACGCCCTGGGTGCCTATGCCACGGTTTATGCGCTGACCACCGGCAACTTCAACGTGCTGACGATCCGCATCGCGGCCATGGTCTCCGGTGATATTTCCCTGGATCCGAACCTGGCCAGCGCCCTGGCCGTGGTGCTGGTGGCGTTGATGACCCTGGTGACCATCGTGCATCAGCTGCTGTTGAAGAGGAGCTACCATGTCTCGCGCTGAACCGGGCCCTGCCGGTATCTACCACCGGGTGGTGGTGTACCTGCTGTTCGCCATTCTATTGCTGCCCCTGATCGGGACGCTGATCTACTCGATTTCCAGCAGCTGGTCGGCCACCATTTTGCCCAGCGGCTTTACCTTCAAGTGGTACGTGCAACTGTGGAGCGACCCACGTTTTCTTCATGCCTTCGGCCAATCGTTGCTGGTGTGCGTGGGTGCACTGATGCTGTCGGTGGTGCTGATTCTGCCGTTGCTGTTCGTGGTGCATTACCACTTCCCGAAACTCGATGCGCTGATGAACATCCTGATCCTGCTGCCGTTCGCGGTGCCACCGGTGGTGTCATCGGTGGGCCTGTTGCAGCTTTACGGTTCGGGACCGTTCGCAATGGTCGGGACACCGTGGATTCTGATTGGCTGTTACTTCACCGTGGCGCTGCCGTTCATGTACCGGGCGATCACCAACAACCTGCAAGCGATCAACCTGCGTGACCTGATGGACTCAGCCCAACTGCTCGGTGCCAGCACCTTTCAAGCGGCGTTCCTGGTGGTGCTGCCAAACTTGCGCAAGGGCTTGATGGTGGCGTTGCTGCTGTCGTTCTCGTTCCTGTTCGGCGAGTTCGTGTTTGCCAATATTCTCGTCGGCACGCGCTACGAAACCCTGCAGGTCTACCTCAACAACATGCGCAACAGCAGCGGCCACTTCACCAGCGCGCTGGTGGTTTCCTACTTCTTCTTTGTGCTGGTGCTGACATGGGTGGCCAATATCTTGAACAAGGACAAAAGCGAATGAGCTACGTCAGCGTCCAACACCTCCAAAAGAGCTATTTGGGCACCACGGTCTTCAGCGACATCAACTGTGAAATCAGCAAGGGGGAATTCGTCACCCTCCTCGGCCCGTCCGGTTGCGGCAAGTCCACGCTGCTGCGTTGCATCGCCGGGCTGACGCCGGTGGACGGCGGCAAGATACTGCTCGACGATCACAACCTCGTTCCGCTGAGCCCGCAGAAACGTGGGATCGGCATGGTGTTCCAGAGTTACGCGCTATTCCCCAACATGACGGTGCAACAGAATGTCGCCTTCGGTCTGCGCATGCAGAAGGTCAACGCCGACGACAGCCACAAGCGCGTCGCCGAAGTGCTGCAACTGGTGGAGCTGAACGACTTCGCCGCCCGTTATCCGCATCAACTGTCCGGTGGCCAATGCCAGCGTGTCGCCCTGGCCCGCTCCCTGGTGACCCGTCCGCGCCTGTTGCTGCTCGACGAACCGCTGTCGGCGCTCGACGCACGAATTCGCAAGCACCTGCGCGAACAGATCCGGCAGATCCAGCGCGAACTCGGCCTGACCACGATCTTCGTCACACACGATCAGGAGGAAGCGCTGACCATGTCCGACCGCATTTTCCTGATGAATCAGGGAAAAATCGTACAGAGCGGCGATGCAGAGACGCTTTACACGGCGCCAGTCGACGCCTTTGCCGCCGGCTTCATCGGCAACTACAACCTGCTGGACGCCGACAGCGCCTCGAAATTGCTGCAGCGGCCGGTCACCCATCGCATCGCGATTCGCCCGGAAGCCATCGAGCTGAGCCTCCATGGCGAACTCGACGCGCAGGTCCGCAGCCACAGCCTGCTGGGCAATGTGATTCGCTACCGTATCGAAGCCCGGGGCGTGGAATTGGTGGTGGATGTGCTGAATCGCTCGGCGGCCGACCTGCATCCCGATGGTCAGCGCCTGGCGCTTTCCATCGATCCGACGGCCCTGTGTGAGGTGGCTTGAAAGCAGCGGCAAGCTTCAAGCGGCAAGCTTCAAGTTGTAGACTGCTGACCCTGAATCCACTTCTTGCAGCTTGAAGCTTATAGCTTGAAGCTGTTCTCGGAGAGAACCGCACTAATGGCCCTGGCAATTTTTGATCTGGACGACACCCTGATCCACGGCGACTGCGCCACCCTCTGGAGCGAACAAATGGGCCGCCTGGGCTGGGTCGATCCCGAGTCGTTCATGCGTCGCAACAACGAACTGATGGACGCCTACAGCCATGGCAAATTGTGCATGGAAGAGTACATGGACTTCAGCCTCGAGCCGATGATCGGCCGCACACCGCAAGAGCTCGAACACTTGGTGGCACCTTGGGTGGAAGACTTCATCGAGCCGATCATCTACAGCGATGCCACCAAAGCCATTGCAGCCCACCGTAAGGCTGGCGACCGCATCCTGGTGATTTCCGCCTCAGGTACGCATTTGGTCGGGCCCATTGCCGAACGCCTGGGTATCGACGAAATACTCGCCATCGAACTGGAAGTCACGCACGGGGTGTATAGCGGCAAGACCCTCGGCACCCTGACCTACCGCGAAGGCAAGATCACGCGGTTGCTGGAATGGCTGGATGCGGAGGAGGAAAACCTGGAAGGCGCGAGTTTCTATTCGGATTCACGCAACGATCTGCCGCTGCTGCTAAAGGTGGATTTCCCGCACGTGGTGAATCCGGATCCGGTGTTGCTCGAACACGCCGAAAAAGCCGGCTGGCCGATCCATATCTGGAAATAACCCAAACCCCTGTAGGAGCGAGGCTTGCCCGCGAAGGGCGCGACACGGTATGTCTGTCAGACCGCATTGCGCCCTTCGCGGGCAAGCCTCGCTCCTACAGGGGGGTTACCTCAAGCTCGCGTCGATCAGCAACACCAACTTCCCCGCCACCTTATTGCTCGCCAGCTCCGCAAACGCCGCCTCAGCATCCTTGATCGCAAACGTCTTCGCCAGTTGCGCACTCAAACGCCCTTCGGCAAACAACGGCCAGACATGCTGTCTCAAGTCACTGAACAAATCAGCCTTGAACCGATCGTCGCGACTGCGCAGGGTCGAACCCAACAATTGCACGCGCTTGCCGAGCACTTGCGCCAGATCCAGCTTGGCCTCACGCCCGCCCATCAGCCCGATCAATACCCAACGGCCATCCAGCGCCGACACTTTCAGATTCAGCTCGGCATAGTTGCCACCGACCGGGTCGAGGATCACATCGAACGGCCCCAGGTCCCTCAAGCTGTCCAGATCACCGTTGCGCACCACGCCGCCTTGGGCGCCGAGCGCTTCGCAGTAAGCCAGGCGCTCGGCGGAACCGACGCTGACCCAGCACGGGTTGCCAAACGCCTTGCACAGCTGAATGGCAGCTGAACCGATTCCACTTGCCCCGGCGTGCAGAAGAACTTTCTCACCCGGCTTGAGCGCAGCCAATTGAAACAAATTCAGCCAGACGGTCGCGTACACTTCGGGCAGCGCAGCCGCCTCGGCCAGCGACATTCCGTCGGGAACCGGCAACACATGCCGTCCGTCGACAACCACCTCTTCGGCCATCCCGCCCCCGGCCAGCAAGGCGCAGACCCGATCTCCGACCTGCCAGGACGAGCCCGGACCGACCTCGCTGATCACCCCCGAACACTCAAGACCCAGTACCTGACTGGCTCCCGGCGGTGGCGGGTAAAGACCTGCCTTCTGCAACAAATCGGCGCGATTGAGACCCGCTGCCGCCACACGAATGCGGACTTGTCCTACATCACACGTAGGACTCGGCTCTTGCACCCACTCCACTCGACCTTCCACGCCTTGCAATGCTTTCACAGTGCCTCCATAGTGAGTCTGGACTGAGCCCGTAGCTGTAGCGCCGGGCTTTTTGCATTATGCGACCGGCCTTTACGGAACCGGCGACTTCAAAGACGGCCTAATATGCGTTATCAATTGTCCCCGCGTCGAATCAGCATGAAGCATTTGTTCCCCAGCACCGCCCTAGCCCTGTTAATTGGTATCGGCCTGATGCCGATGTCGAGCAATACATTCGCAGCCAATAGCTGGGACAATCTTCAGCCTGATCGTGACGAAGTGATCGCCAGTCTGAATGTCGTCGAATTGCTCAAGCGCCACCACTACAGCAAGCCGCCGCTCGATGATGCGCGCTCGGTCATCATCTATGACAGCTACCTCAAGCTGCTGGATCCGTCGCGCAGCTATTTCATGGCCAGCGACATTGCCGAATTCGATAAGTGGAAAACCCAGTTCGACGACTTCCTCAAGAGCGGCGACCTGAACGCCGGGTTCACCATCTACAAGCGCTACCTGGACCGCGTCAAGGCGCGTCTGGACTTCGCCCTCGTCGAGCTGAACAAAGGCGTCGACAAAATCGACTTCACCACCAAGGAAACCTTGCTGATCGATCGCAAGGATGCCCCTTGGCTCAAATCCACCGCGGACCTCGACGAACTGTGGCGCAAACGCGTCAAGGATGAAGTCCTGCGGATGAAGATCGCCGGCAAGGATTCCAAGCAGATCCAGGAAACCCTGACCAAGCGCTACAAGAACCAGGCGGCGCGCCTGGACCAGACCCGTGCAGAGGACATCTTCCAGGCGTACATCAACACCTTCGCCATGTCCTACGACCCGCACACCAACTATCTGTCGCCGGATAACGCGGAGAACTTCGACATCAACATGAGCCTGTCCCTCGAGGGCATCGGCGCCGTGTTGCAGAGCGACAACGACCAGGTGAAAGTCGTGCGCCTGGTGCCGGCAGGCCCGGCCGACAAGACCAAAATGGTTGCTCCGGCCGACAAGATCATCGGTGTGGCCCAGGGCAACAAGGAAATGGTCGACGTGGTCGGCTGGCGCCTGGATGAAGTGGTCAAGTTGATCCGTGGTCCAAAAGGCACCGTGGTGCGCCTGGAAGTGATCCCGGCCAGCAATGCGCCGAACGACCAGACCACCAAGATCGTGCCGATCACCCGCGAAGCGGTGAAGCTTGAAGACCAGGCGGTGAAGAAGTCAGTCCTCAAGCTCAAGCAGGATGGCAAGGATTACAAGCTCGGCGTCATCGAGATCCCGGCGTTCTACCTGGACTTCAAGGCCTTCCGTGCCGGTGATCCGGACTACAAGAGCACCACTCGCGACGTCAAGAAACTGCTGACCGAGTTGCAGAAAGAAAAGGTCGACGGCGTGGTCATCGACCTGCGCAACAATGGCGGCGGCTCCCTGCAGGAAGCCACCGAGCTCACCAGCCTGTTCATCGACAAAGGGCCGACCGTTCTCGTGCGTAATGCCGATGGCCGGGTCGACGTGCTTGAAGATGAAAATCCGGGGGCGTTCTACAAAGGCCCGATGGCTCTGCTGGTCAACCGCTTGTCGGCCTCGGCCTCGGAGATTTTTGCCGGCGCCATGCAGGACTACCACCGCGCCTTGATCATCGGCGGCCAGACCTTCGGCAAAGGCACCGTGCAGACCATCCAGCCGCTGAACCATGGCGAGCTGAAACTGACCCTGGCCAAGTTCTACCGGGTATCCGGCCAGAGCACCCAGCATCAGGGCGTACTGCCGGACATCGACTACCCGTCGATCATCGACACCAAGGAAATCGGCGAAAGCGCCCTGCCGGAAGCCATGCCGTGGGACACCATCCGGGCGGCGATCAAGCCTGCGCTCGACCCGTTCAAACCCTACATCACCCAGCTCCAGTCCGAGCATGACGTGCGTACGGCCAAGGACGCGGAGTTCGTGTTCATCCGCGACAAGCTGGCCCTGGCGCAGAAGTTGATGGCGGAGAAAACCGTCAGCCTCAATGAAGCCGACCGTCGTGCCCAGCACGCCGATATCGAAGCCAAGCAGCTGACCATGGAGAATCTGCGTCGCAAGGCCAAGGGCGAAGAGCCGCTCAAAGAGCTGAAGAAAGAAGATGAAGACCTGATCGCAGCCGAGCCGGACAAGACCAAGCCAGAAGACGATGCCTACCTGAGCGAGACCGGGCGGATTCTGCTGGATTACTTGAAGCTCAATACGGCGGTGGCCAAGCACTGAGGTGATGGCGATTTAATACTGACGCTCCCAGGAGCGTCTTCATAAAGTCGTGAAGAAAGGACTGAGTGCATTTTTGCACTCAGTCCTTTTTTTATTGCCAGGCGGTGCCTGGGCGAGAGGGTGAATTGCTGATGGGCAGCGCTGATTGGGCGGAAGTCATCGCGGGCAAGCCCGCGAAGAGGCCAGCTCAGACACTACAAATCGCTGAACTAATTCGCCGCTGACCGAGCCCGCAACCGCCGCCCAATCACATCCAGCACATCGCAGCCATCGCGCAGTGGAATGGCACAGAGTAAGGCAAAGTCACTGAGGATGAACGACTCACAGTCGATCGAACCGCGCATGGAGAGGTTCTCCAGCACTTGGGTTACCGCGCGGATTCGGTAGTGGGCCGTGTCATACAAAACATCAAGTGACGCGTGGGTATCGACGAACAACGTGGGCATGTCGTCGCAGTTGCTGGTGAGTGCCATGAAGCGGTTTTCGGGATGAGGAGTTGGTTTTTCGTAAGGTGGATCGGGATGCAATGTGGTCATATGGAAACCCTAAAAGTGAAGATAGGAACTGCCATCCACCTTCCTACTGGTTAGGGTGGCAGCTATGCGTGGGGTAGGAATATCGAGACTTTTAGGGCGAAAACTCGACCACGCCGAAGCGTGCCCACACATAGCCGCCGCAACGAATTTTACGGACGCATTTCAACGGCCGCAATCAAGTATCGACGCCAATGTCACCTTAAAAGTCTTGAAGGGTTCCTACACCCTGCCGCTGGATATGCAGCGACCCCCAAAGCCTAACGACTGAACTCATCGCGCACCAGTTCACGAAAGTCGCCGCGTTTTGAAGGAAACTTCCGACAACCTTGCCCAGAAATTTCGCTACCTAAACGCAAAACGTGGCGAGAGGTATCTCTGACACAATGTTTGTTTGCCAGATACGCAGGTGGCTAATCGGCACAACCGCGTGTCGCCAACGCTTTAAGCTTGATCTCGGCCAACGGATGCCCCGCCTTCGCCGCCATCTCCCAGAACCGCGCCGCCTCAACCGGATCCGGCGCCTTGCTCGCCGTTCCCGCCAGGCTGATCACACCCACCTGGTACGCCGCCTTGCCATCGCCCGCCAACGCCGCCAGGCGCAACAAGCGCACGCCTTCCTCACGAGCACCAAGGCCAACACCGCGAAAGGTCAGGATGTGCCCGTAGAAGCTTTGAGCGCCAACGTCCCCCAGGTTGGCCATGCGTGCAAACTGGCCCTCGAGCCAGCTCCAGCCTCGGGGCTGGCGGACGAACCATGACCAGTGAAACAAACGCCGGGCCAGCCAGTAACCGGCCCGCGCCTTGAGTCGCAGGAACACTCAGGCTTCCGCCGATTCGGGGTATTCGTACTCGAACACTCGCACCACTTCCGAGGCATGCCAGGATGCGGCGGCGACGCCATCGGATGGTCCGGAAAAACGCCCCAGACGTTCCACGCATTCAAAAAAGCCGGTGCGCGGCAGGCGACTGGCGCCCTGGCTGATCACCAGCGAACTGCGCAAAGGCTGTTCGGCCTTGGCATCCAGCGCGGCCAGGTGCTCAAGGGCGGCGGTCAAGGTTTGCATGGCCGGCGTCGGCAGCTGCAGACGCTCCAGCAATGCGCGATAAGTCAGAAGGTGACGTTGACGACGGGCCTGATCCAGCTCGCCGAGTAATCCATCCCAATGTTGACGACTGATGCGTACGCTCACGATTCATCCCTCCACCCTGGCACCGTCATTTCCCAGGCCAGGCTGCGGCGAATCGCAGCGTCGGGTTGACGCTCGCCACTTTCGATCAAGGCCAGATAAGACGGGCTGATGCCTACCGTGCGGGCCAGCGCCTCGATGGCGATGCCCTTCCCTTCGCGCAAACTGCGTAGTTGATCCAGACCCGGAAGCGTCGGGTCGGGTGATGCCCCATGACGCTCTGGGGCGATCTGCGGCGGTTGCTGGTTGATGCCTGCTGCTTTCAGTAGAGCCTGATACTGAGCCCACGGCAGAACTGCATACTCGGGCTCGCCTTCGCGTGTGATTATCTGGATATCCATGACTTCCCCGTAGGACAACGACACTTAGCGAGTCGGCACTTTTCCCTAGAAGTGTAATCCTAACAGCGGCTAAGGTCGCGAGGGGTTTGAATATAAGGACGTCTTGAAGGGGCTCAGTGCTTTTTCGGGTGCTGAAGCTTGAGTTGCTCCGGGGTATCGGGCAGGCGCTCGACAATGGCGAGCTTCTCCGGTAGCTGGCGTTTGCGCCAGGCGCGGAAGGCGTTAAGTTCGTCGTCGAGGACTTTCATCAGCCAGGCCAGCACGGCGATGTCATCGAGCATGCCGAACATTGGAATGAAGTCAGGAATTGCATCCACCGGACTGAGGAAATACATTAAGCCTGCGACCACCGATATCAGCGCTTTCGGGCTGATGGCGCGGTACTCGCCTCGCCAATAGGCCAGGCACAGCGCTTGTAACAAGCGCAGATCATCCTTGAGCTTGCCCAGCCGGTTGCCTTGGGTGGCACCTTTGCTGGCGACAGCGAACAGCAAGGTCGGCAAACGTCCACGGGCGAGCAGACGTCCGGCGAGTGGTAGAAAACGAGCGAAATTCCAGGGCGCTTTCATAAATTCTCCCGCTGAAATGTTATCCACACAAATTGTGGATAACCTTGTGAACAGAGCTGCATTTCGCGGCTGAAGGCCCCGTTTCATAAGGGCTGAGCTCAGATCGGGCGTTTTTTACTCACCTAAAAAAACCCAAGATTTCATTGACTTGGCGCTCTGGCGCGGATAGCACGGGCGCCCTCAATGGCTATGACTCCAGCGTTCAGCATCCGTTCGCTTTGTTTACCCTTGCTGAACGCCAGATGCAACAACGCCTCGCATAAGCGAGGCGTTGTCGTTGTAACAGACGCCGATTACTTGGCAGCGTCGTCCTGTTTTGCCGGGTCCTTGATCCCCATCAGCTCCAGGTCGAATACCAGCACCGAGTTGGCTGGAATCGCCGGGCTCGGGCTCTGGGCGCCGTAAGCCAGCTCGCTAGGAATGTACAGTTTGTACTTCTCGCCAACGTGCATCAGTTGCAGGCCTTCGACCCAACCCGGGATTACACCGCTGACCGGCAGATCGATCGGGCTGCCACGCTCGACGGAGCTGTCGAACACGGTGCCGTTGGTCAGGGTGCCGGTGTAGTGAACGGTCACTACATCGGTCGGCTTAGGCTGTGCGCCATCGGCTTTCTTGACCACTTCGTACTGCAGGCCCGAAGCAGTGGTGGTGACACCGGCTTTCTTGGCGTTGTCTTCGAGGAATTTCTTGCCGGCGGTTGCCGACTCCTCGCTCATCTTGGCCATACGCTCTTCAGCACGCTTTTGCAGAGCTGCGAAGGCTTCGACCAGCTCTTCGTCTTTCAGCTTCTGTTCTTTCTTGCCGACGGCATCTTCGATGCCCTGGGCAACGGCTTTGGAGTCCAGGTCATCCATGCCTTCCTGAGCCAGGCTCTTGCCCATGTTCAGGCCAATCCCGTAGGAAGCTTTTTGCGCCGGGGTTTTGAGCTCTACGCTGGTCTGCGAATCACAACCCGCTAGTACCAGGCCAACCAGGGCCACCGCCGCCGCCAACCGATGCTGTTTCATGCTATTTCCTTGTTCATGCGCCTAAAGGGCAATCGAGTAAAGCCGCGAGCTTATCAGGCGGCCACGACCAATGGCTACCGGCATGAGAGCAGGAAATGCCTGATAAGTTCAGGTGTTTCAACGCATTTCTAGAATTGGAGGATGAAGAGTCTGTCATCTTCGCCCTGTAGGAGCGAGCTTGCTCCTACAGGGGGAAAAGCGAAAAAGCCAATCTCCAGACAGCAGAAAGCCCGCACTAGGCGGGCTTTCTGTTTGGTGATCTGGCGTTCAGCATTCCAGATAACCGAATATGGCGCAGCGGACGGGACTCGAACCCGCGACCCCCGGCGTGACAGGCCGGTATTCTAACCGACTGAACTACCGCTGCGCGTAGCGTTGAAAGTGGTGGGTGATGACGGGATCGAACCGCCGACATTCTGCTTGTAAGGCAGACGCTCTCCCAGCTGAGCTAATCACCCTTTACCTTCGTTGCGGGGCACATTATGCCACAGGTTTTTATAAAGTGTTGATTTAATTGATAAATTATCAAAAAAATCTAAAAACCGGTGAAACAACGCTTCCTGCAGGAACTTCGGACAGAAAAAAACCCGCGTGAGCGGGCTTTTCCGTGGTGACCTGGCGTTCAGCGTTCCAGGTAACCGAATATGGCGCAGCGGACGGGACTCGAACCCGCGACCCCCGGCGTGACAGGCCGGTATTCTAACCGACTGAACTACCGCTGCGCGTAACACTGAATGCGAATGGTGGGTGATGACGGGATCGAACCGCCGACATTCTGCTTGTAAGGCAGACGCTCTCCCAGCTGAGCTAATCACCCTTCACGTTCGGTGTGGCGCGCATTCTACGGAGCACCCCCACCTCTGGCAAGCACTTTTTTAAATAATTTTTGCAGGCCTTCCAAAGGCTTAGCTAAGGGTTGGCCTATGGCGCCGCGAAGAGAATAATGCCCCCCTTTGTATATAAGGAGAGACTCACCCCATGTGGTTCAAAAACCTGCTTCTCTATCGCCTGACCCAAGATCTGCCTGTTGATGCCGAGGCGTTGGAAGCTGCACTGGCCACCAAACTGGCGCGTCCGTGTGCAAGCCAGGAGTTGACCACCTACGGTTTCGTCGCGCCGTTCGGCAAGGGCGAAGATGCACCGCTGGTGCACGTCAGCGGTGATTTCCTGCTGATCAGCGCCCGCAAGGAAGAACGCATTCTGCCGGGCAGCGTCGTGCGCGACGCGGTGAAGGAAAAGGTCGAAGAGATCGAAGCCGAGCAAATGCGCAAGGTCTACAAAAAGGAACGCGACCAGATCAAGGATGAAATCATCCAGGCCTTCCTGCCACGGGCGTTTATTCGTCGTTCGTCGACCTTTGCCGCCATCGCGCCGAAACAGGGCCTGATCCTGGTCAACTCGGCCAGCCCGAAACGTGCCGAAGACTTGCTGTCCACCCTGCGTGAAGTGATCGGTACGCTGCCGGTGCGCCCACTGACCGTGAAGATGTCCCCGACGGCAACCATGACGGAGTGGGTCACCACCCAGAAAGCCGCAGACGACTTCTTCGTGCTGGACGAGTGCGAGCTGCGTGACACCCATGAAGACGGTGGCATCGTGCGTTGCAAGCGCCAGGACCTGACCAGCGAAGAAATCCAGCTGCACCTGAGCACCGGCAAAGTGGTCACTCAATTGTCGCTGGCCTGGCAAGACAAGCTGTCGTTCGTCCTCGACGACAAGATGGTGGTCAAGCGCCTGAAGTTCGAAGACCTGCTGCAAGACCAGGCGGAACAGGACGGTGGCGAAGAAGCCCTGGGCCAACTGGATGCCAGCTTCACCCTGATGATGCTGACGTTTGGCGACTTCCTGCCGGCGCTGGTTGAAGCGCTGGGCGGGGAAGAGATGCCGCAAGGGATCTAAAGGTTGGTGATTGATAATGTGGGAGCGGGCTTGCTCGCGAATAGGGACTGACATTCAGCGATGAGGTTGACTGACACTCCGCTTTCGCGAGCAAGCCCGCTCCCACATTCGATCGGTGGTGCTACTAAATAACAAGGATCGGGCCATGCGCGCACTGGCTGCATTGAGTCGTTTTGTCGGCAACACCTTCGCTTACTGGGTTCTGATTTTCGCCGTCGTGGCATTCCTGCAACCGACGTGGTTCATCGGCCTCAAGGGCGCCATCGTCCCGTTGCTGGGGCTGGTGATGTTCGGCATGGGCCTGACCCTCAAGCTTGAAGACTTCGCCGAAGTCGCCCGCCATCCGTGGCGCGTGGCCTTGGGCGTGGTTGCCCATTTCGTGATCATGCCCGGTGTGGCGTGGTTGCTCTGCCAAGTGTTCCACTTGCCGCCGGAAATCGCTGTCGGCGTGATTCTGGTCGGTTGCTGCCCTAGCGGCACTTCGTCGAACGTGATGACCTGGCTGGCCCGGGGCGATCTGGCGCTGTCGGTGGCCATCGCCGCCGTCACCACCCTCCTCGCTCCGCTGCTGACCCCGGCACTGATCTGGCTGCTGGCCTCGGCGTGGTTGCCGGTGTCGTTCATGGAGCTGTTCTGGTCGATCCTGCAAGTGGTGCTGCTGCCGATCGTACTCGGCGTGCTCGCCCAGCGGGTGCTCGGTGATCGGGTTCGCCACGCAGTGGAAGTGTTGCCGTTGGTGTCTGTGGTCAGCATCGTGATCATCGTCACCGCGGTGGTCGCCGCCAGCCAGGCGAAGATCGCCGAGTCCGGCCTGTTGATCATGGCCGTGGTGATGCTGCACAACAGCTTCGGCTACCTGCTGGGTTACTTCACCGGCCGGCTGTTCAAGTTGCCCCTGGCCCAGCGTAAATCCCTGGCGCTGGAGGTCGGCATGCAAAACTCCGGACTGGGTGCCGCCCTGGCCAGCGCGCACTTCTCGCCGCTGGCGGCGGTGCCGAGCGCATTGTTCAGCGTCTGGCACAACATTTCCGGGGCGCTGCTCTCGACGTATTTCCGGCGCATGAGCGAGAAAGCAGACAGAGCAACAGCGGCCAAAGCGGCCACTGACTGATCCATGAACTTGATCCCCGGGTTAATAATGGGCACTATTCTGCGCAACGCGAGGACGACCTCGCGGCTCGATCGAGTCATTTAATCTGGGGACGACCCCGTCAATCGATGGAGGTCTCTCATGTCCTGGATCATTCTGTTTTTCGCCGGCCTGTTCGAAGTCGGCTGGGCTGTCGGCCTCAAGTACACCGATGGGTTCAGCCGCCCTCTCCCTACCGCGTTGACCGTTGCCGCCATGGCCATCAGCCTTGGCTTGCTGGGTCTCGCCATGAAGGAACTGCCGCTGGGCACGGCCTATGCGATCTGGACGGGTGTGGGGGCAGTGGGGACAGTGATCGCCGGCATCATTCTCTTTGGCGAATCCATGGCGCTGTTCCGACTGGCCAGCGTGGCGCTGATCATTGCCGGACTGGTTGGACTGAAAGTCAGCGCCTAGCCATTTGCAGCGGCCACTAAAAAGCCCGCCCCCCTGGCGAAACGGACAGGGGGAGCGGGCTTTTTCAATGCAGCGAATAACCGATCAGCTTTCCGCCAGCGCCATCCGCTCACGCATTACCGGGGCCCGCTCGGCATGCTCAAGCTGCATACAGCGCTCCAGGAACAGGAACATGTAGTCGTAGCTCTTGCAGACGGCCTGACGCAACTCCACTTGCAAGGACTTGCTCGGGTTCATGCCCGCCAACGTGCAGATGATTTCCAGCGCCTCCCACGGATGGGCATCGTCATACTGGGCATGCATCTTCAGCCACTTCATGGCCCGCTTGCGATCTTCCTCGGGGAACGACGCCGCATAGACGCCACTGGAACACACCAGCGCCGACCACTCCCCCGTCGCGCCTTCGATGGCGTAGTTGGTGGCGGCAATGGCAACGATCAGCGAATCCGCGGAACTGGTGTGCCAGCACCAATGGCTCAAGGCATGCAGTTCCGGGGCAACCTGTTGCGCTTGCAGATCTTCCAGGCTGACACCGTGGGCACGGCTCCAGTGCACCCAGTAATCTGCGTGATTGAGTTCCACGCGGATATTGCGCATCAGCCAGCGACGCGCCATGTCTTCGCCTGGATGGCGGGCAAAGCGGGTCTTGGTCAGGTTCTGTGCCATGTATAAAGCGAACTGTTCGACCACGGGCCAACCACCGATCAGGTAGTGGCGCATGGTCTTTGCACTGAGCTTGTTATCACGCAGTCGCTGGTACAGTTCGTGTTCGACAACCCGGCGCTTACTCGCGCTGCAATCCTGGATCAGGCGCTGAGCCCAGGCGGGATAACTTGCAGCTTCCATGAGTGGTCCGGTTCTGATGAATGTGTCGATCACTGTCGGGCTCCTTTTGATTGTGATTGTAAGGACCAGCGGGAGATTTTCAGCGGAACGTACCAGGCGCCTTGAATAACAAAGGCCGGGGCCGGGCAGGACGACGTTGCAGACTATCGCAGGTAAACGGATGCGGGCGTTCAATCACATACCCTTGAGCGTAATCCACCCCGATCTCCAGCAATGCCTGCTCGATCTGGGGTGTCTCAACAAACTCGGCAATCGTGCGCTTACCCATGACATGACCGATGTGATTGATCACTTCGACCATGGCGCGGTTAATCGGGTCGTCCAGCATATCCTTTACGAAACTCCCGTCGATCTTCAGGAAGTCTACAGGCAAATGTTTCAAATACGCGAATGAGGACATTCCGGCACAAAAATCGTCGAGCGAAAAATGGCAACCTAACCCTTTGAGTTCATTGATAAATTTTATTGCGCTCCCGAGATTGGAAATCGCGCTCGTCTCTGTGATTTCAAAACAAATCATTTCAGGCGGGATCGCATACGCAACAAATTGTTCCCGCAGGAAGTCGAGGAACGCCTCGTCGCCGATCGTGGTGCCTGACAGATTGATCGCACACATCGCCAACGGACAATTGCGCTTTTCAGCCATGCACTGGGCAATGATCTTGAACACGTTCTCCACAACCCAGCGGTCGAGAGACGTCATCAGCCCGTAACGTTCGGCCGCCGGAATAAAACTGTCGGGCAAAATCATCCGCCCGGATTCGTCATGCAGGCGCAACAGGATTTCGATATGCCCGCCGCCTGATTCCGTAGGGCCAAGGGGCGCAATTTCCTGGGCGTATAAACAGAAGCGGTTGTCTTCCAGCGCCATGTGCAAGCGTTGCACCCAGGCCATCTCGCCAAAGCGCAGGGACAGTTCAGAATCATCGGCATGATAGACCTGAACCCGATTGCGCCCCTTTTCCTTGGCCATGTAGCAGGCCATGTCCGCAGCGCGCAGCGAGGCTTCGAGGGTGGTCGGGTTCTGCGTGACATGCACCAGGCCGATGCTCACCGTGGTCACGAACGGGCGGCCTTTCCAGACAAAATGCAGGTTCTGTACGGTTTGGCGCAATACCTCGGCAATTTTCTCCGCGGCTTGCGGGGCACAGTTTTCCAGCAGGATGCCAAACTCGTCGCCACCCAATCGGGCCAGGGTATCGCCCTCGCGCAGGCCGGATTGCAACAACGCACAGATATGCCGCAGCAATTCGTCACCGGCCGCATGACCGCAGGTATCGTTGACCAGTTTGAACTGATCCAGGTCTAGGAACATCAGCGCATGGCGCCCTGAAAGCCGCGTCAGGTTGTGCAGCGCCTGCTCCAGGCGATACTCGAACTCGCGGCGGTTGGCCAGCCCGGTCAGGGCATCATGGGTCGCCTGCCAGGACAGATTGGCAATGTATTGGCGCTCCTGGGTCATGTCGTGCAACACCAGCACGGTGCCGCTGACTTTGCCGGCATTGCGGATCGGCGCACCGACCAGCGTGACCGACACCGTGCTGCCGTCCAGGCGTTGAATCAATTTGGAATGTTCGCTGCCACCGCTGAGCTGCCCGCTCAAAATGTGCTCGATCAAGGTAAAACCGTCAGCCTGAGCATTCTCGTCCAGCAGATTGAACAGTGCTGCCAGGGGCAAACCTGTCGCCTGCTCGGCCTTCCAGTGCGTCAACGCCTCGGCGGCCGGGTTCATGTAGGCGATCGCGCCTTCGACATCCGTGGTGATTACACCGTCGCCAATCGATTGCAGCGTGATCTGCGCCCGGTCTTTCTCCAGTTGCAGCGCGTCGGCGAATGCATGGCGCTGCTTGAGCAGCTTGTGGGTGCGCATCAGCGCCAGGACGATCAAGCCCAGGGCCGTGGCGAGATTGATCACCAACAACAGCCGCAGGATCACCCGCGAGCCTTCGCCCAAGGCGTCACTGAAGGCCTTCGCCGCCGGTGTCACATTTTCGTTGATGGCGAATATCTGATCCTTCCAGCGCTTGATATCGGCATCGGAGGCGTGGCCGGTGGTGATGCGCTGATGCATCTCCCGCGCAATGGCATCGAGTTGCACCAGGTATGCATCGCCCACCCTCCAGAGGTCGATGGCTTTCTCGTGGTAACGGAAGTGCCGGAAATTCAGGTAGAGCCAGATCACACCGTCGATGTCATCCGGGTGGTTGCCACCCTTGAGGATCGCCACGCGCGCGGCTTCGATATTCGGAGGCTGTTGATCCAGCGCCACACGCAACTCATGCCCACCCTGAGGCACGGCAATCGCACTCTGGTATTTGTTGAATATCGCCTCGTCACGACTGTCGGCGTAGAGATTGAGGTAATAAATGGCGTCTTTCTGGCCCTTGGACCACAGGCTTTCACCGGCCACGTAGCCGCGAACCGCGGAAAGCATGTACAGACTGACGCCCCCCAGCAGCGCCTGAAACAGCACGACGGCGATAAAAGGCCAGACGATGCCCAATAGCCGGGGTGTTCCGAGAGTCCGTGTCTGATTCATGAGGTCCCTTGCATTAGCACTGCCCGTTCGTCGTCCGGACGAAATCGCTACAGCTAGACTAGGGTGCGTTCTACGTCCCTGCAAGTGAGAACCTATCGTTACCAGCAAGTGCCCGCATTAATACCCCCCCCAGCCCCTCGCGACACATATGTACCGCACGGACTCTCTTCCAAGTCGTTGTAATCGGCAGCAATCCCCCCTGTAGAACCACAGGGAACGCCCAAAACATGACAAGAGAGCAACATCATGCAAACAAACGCCCCTCGCGTCTCATTCCCCACCACCGCTCAAGTTCATCAGGGTCAACTCGAGGACTTTGAACTGCTGGTAACGGTTCTGCGCGCGTATTCTGGTTCGCTGGATGATTTTTCACAAATGCTGCTCAAGCCGAGCACTTTTTCACCCTTGGACCAGGAACACGAAACCGGGCAAGGCGCGTTGCAGCAATTGCTTGAGGACCCCGATTACCGGGCGCTGTGCGCATACAACAATGTGTCCCCGGACTACCTTACCGTCACCATGAAAGAGGGAGCTTTTGTTTATGAAACTTCAAATCAAGACGGTGTAAACAAGACCGAACTGGACCTGACGGGAAACGAGAAATGGCAAGCACTGCGTACCCTGATCGAACAGTCTGTCCCTTTGTTGGGAGGACAAATTCGCTATGACAGACTTATCTCGGCATCCAGGATTGCCATTTTTTACGGAATGATCCCGTGGGATCCGACCCAACCGGCTGAACATCAGGCCGCTATCGACGCTCTGCGAGAAAAGATCGCAAGCTATCAGCTGGGGCTTGAAGAAGATTTCAACTTACTGGACCTGAAGGCAGATCTTACCAACAAACTTCGCCAAGTTTCTATTAAAGGTATCCTCGCCGATTCTCAAGAAGAAATGCAACGGCAATTCATAACGAACGAAGTCAAAAGAGTCATACAGACGTTTCTGCCTGAGGGAGTCACATCCCCGCTGACCTATCTGGCCAATGACGTTCTTGTGTCGGCCGAGCCTGAAAGGGTTCGTGCCCAGCCAACGGTTTTTCTAAAAAAAATCCTGCAAAGCGTCGAAGCCAGAAAGCTGGGAGATTGCTTGCTTTCAATGTTGAATTGGTACGGCGGGAAACCCGGTGAAGAGACTGCGCCTCACATTCGAGTCAAAGTGGTCGCCAACGCACTGCGTATCTGGTTCCATTCGCGACTCGTCGAGTATCCCGACAGGATCGCCGGCTACGACCTGCAATCTCTCTCAAACTGGGGAAAGAGTTATAATAGTATATGGAAGGAATTTGAAAATCATTTATTAATATCAAATCGGGCATCTTCCGAGAAAGAGGCCACCGTTCTTGCAAAATTGTTCCTCTGTCAGTTTCCAGCCGAATTTTGCATCACCGACATTCCGTCGGAACTGTCTTATAGAGGCTCCGTTGTTTGGGTCAATTTTATGACCGGGGTAACGCTTGTCCACTCTGCCAGCCCCAAGGCGCTCTACAGACAAAATTTTCAAAAGTTAGTTAACTTGCCTCTGAAGCTCAGTGAGGGTGCGCCGGAAGAGCACTTGCACGCAGTGAGTCTGGCGAGGCTGTTACCAGCAGTGGACTGGGCGGTAACCCAAGGCGTCATTCCTCAAAAACCCTATGAAGAATACACACAGGCCGAAACTGAACGAGCGCTATCCGAACTGGATAAGCACACCGCCGCACTCAATGCAGCAATTACCCAAATCAATGAAGAGCCGCCCAAGCGGCTGTCCATTGCCGAGGCAGAAATCAAAAAACTCTTTAAAGAATGCGACTTGTTATCGAAAGGTCGAAAACTGGCGAGCAAAAAGCCTTCCGTTGGTGCCCGTCCTGCTAGCGGATACCTCAAATACTCAATTGTCGACATCCTGGCCTCCGACAGATTCGGCGTTAAACAAAAATGGTGGGTAACAGAAGGCGATGGTATTACCCGTACCGATCGATGGATCATGATAGATAAAAACCGATCTATAAGGACCGAGGGACTATGGGTTATATCGAGTTTGAATGGTCGAAAAACAGTCTTGTCACCATACGCTGAAATGCCCGATGTGCGGGCGCTGTTCGACACCGATTTCAAGCGCCATCTGGAATCGATCACTGCAGCTTATGAAACACTGATCAGAACGCTGCTGGCTTCGCTTCCACTTACCGATCGTCAAGCGTTGGAGTTTGGTGAGGTGCAGGTCTACAGCCTGCGAGGACAAACCCAGTACACCTATGCCCATGAGGAGACCGCAGAACAAATTCTTGCGCTTAGAACGCGTAATGGTCTGATACTACAAGCGACCCATAGGGGAACAAGCCTTTATTATGAACTACTGCCCAAGGCAGGCGTGATTCGCCGTCTCGACTATTTTAATTCCGCGATGATAGGAGGAGTCGTTCATCCAAAGGGCAGACGTCTTGATGGCACTGAATTATATATGTTAGCCGCAAAGGAGTTACCCTTTGACTGGGACGCTCATTCGACCGGCAGCCCGCCAAGAAAAAATGCCCACTGCGGGGCGATTGTCGAAATGCTGGGCAGTGCATTTGCCGCCGTGCCAGAAACAACCCAACATTCACAAACCACCCCACTAACGCTATCGTCCAGTCGCTCAGTGGACATCAGCCATCATATCGCAACCGAACTATTGTACGTTGATCCGACAGCGCTTCGTAGTTACGCCTTTGGACAAACCGAAATTGATCGTCAGCGAGCACAATTTGAAAAAGTGGTAAAAATTTTCACATCGTTCGTGCCTTTCTGGGGCAGTATTGACGACCTGTTGTCCGGCGACAGAAGTAGACAAAAATGGGGAGCAATCGGTATTTTCTTCGATATACTTTCATTCGCTATTCCAATGGGTAAATTTGCAGCAGGTTCAGTAAGACTGATAAATACCGCAGGCCAAATCGGCACTGGCGCCGCCCTTCCAGCGTTCAGCTCGCTGACGAGAAAACTGTTGATCTCAACTTTGAGGGCCGCAAATCCGCTTGATGTCATTCCCTCATTACTCAGAGGTCTGGGAAACGGATTGCGCGGAATAGGCAACTTCGCCATTAACACAGCCAAGCTGACGGGAACAGGTCAACCCTACAAGTACGTGCGCAGCTTGGCTCAGTTGAGCGACGTGAGTAACTGGAAGCCGTTGGCAGTCGGCGATCAGTTAGCCTCGGTCAAGGGAATCGACAATGTATCAATGCGCAACATTGCCGCCGTTGGCAACCCCGATTATCGCCTTCTGGATCCATTAACTTCAAAGCCCTACGGTCCGGCATTATCCACCAATTCTGGCGAAATTTCGTTGGGGAGATCCCATTACAGCATCCTGGAAAATAATAACGGTCACGCGATAGTCGAGGTTTCTGAAAATACCCGTATTCGAGAATTGCCTGAAGTCGATGGCCGAACCACGGTGTATCTCGATGACGTCGCCTACCGGCTGGATGGCGACATCTTTCGCCGAGTCCATCTGATCGATGATAGTGAAGCACTGAAACTGGTTCCCTGCCGTCCTCGCCGAGCGCCAGGGGAAACCGTCTGCATCAATAGTTATGTCAGTGCAACTCCCGCTCCGGCCCCCTCGATCGGCTTAGTCGACGAAAGTAAGGGTTATGCATTGTGGTTTGGCGACCGGCTCTCTACACCGGAAACATGGCGGCAACATCAGTACCTCACGCTCGATGGCGCGGTCTACCGAGTTACGGACAATGTGGCGCGCCGCTTTCATGGCAATCTGAAATCCCTGGGTTTCGCCCATAGCCGTCTGGTGCCCCGCCAGAACATCACCGCCACTATAGAGTTTCGAAAAGGCATCTACGCTCGCATTAATGCCCTTGGAACCTATGAGGGTGCCCAAGACATTCATCGGGTCGGGGCCATTGTGGTTCCCGCCATCGATGATAAGGCTGTCCATGTTTTCACCCGGGTCAACACTGACCAGTACTATCTCGCGACGGTACCCAAGGACAACAGTTTGAGCCAGCCACTGGTATTCAAACGCCTGAAGAGTACCGAGATGGCCGACGGCACGCTCGGCGAGGAACTGGTACGGGTATATACCGGCTCGCTGCACGCGAACAACACTGCCCGAATCCACGGGATCGAGGCCGTCGATCGCGCTTTAAAAACCATGGAAGATATCGCGATTCCTCTTGGTACAACGGGTACACCGGCCAGCAATATGAAATGGGTCAAGGTGGACACCAGCCCAGGGGAGGCCTTGATGTTCGATCATTCAACCCGAATGATCGTCACCCGGCTACCGGAAGGGGCTGCTGCCTGGACACGCAGTAAGGAAGCGCCACAAGCTTTTAGGCAAAAAACAGCAGAAATCTTCGATACGCTTTTTCTGTCGCCGACCATCAGCCCCAGAAATGCCGACGCGGCATTACAGATAGAACTAGCGATGGGAAAACTGCAAAGACTACTGCCCCGGAACGTGCAACGGGCCAATCCCAGAAACATTGCCTTCGCCGAGGTGATGACCACTTCCGGGCATAGAGAAATCTACGTCAGCGTTTCCGGGGCTCAGGGTAGCACCACCCGTTTGCCGCTGTTCCGGCATTTGGGCGCCAATCATGTACGAATAGGTGATACGACCTACATCAATATTGATTTCAATCAGGCTTTCCCGATAACGAACCTCAAAGTCACGCCCGAGGGAAAGATATTGGCCATCCCCATCACTATCAAGGATATCAACACCTATAAACCGAGACAGATGACCAAGCCGACATCGCTGGACAGCGAAAGCAAATTGATCAACGTTATTCGTGAGAAGTATCCCGACCCATCGGAAATCCGCTCCGTCGATATAGCGACGACCATGCGCCCCTGTGAGTCGTGCTCGGTGGTAATGAAACAATTCGGACATGATGGAGCGGAAGACTCACTTCAGGTGCTCTGGAACTGACCTACATCTGCTGCAAATGCCCATATAACTTGGCGTACAACCCACCGTCGGCAATCAATTGCTGATGGTCGCCATCCTCGGCGATTTGCCCTCCATCGAACACCAGCACCCGGTCGGCCTGCTTCACGGCCGACAACCGGTGCGCAATGATCAAGGTGGTGCGATTGCTCAGGAAGCGCGCCAATGCCTGGTGCAGGTTGTATTCGGTGGCCGCGTCCAGGGCGGAGGTGGCCTCGTCGAGAATCACCACTTTGGGCTCGGCCAGCACCATCCGCGCAATCGCCAGGCGTTGACGCTGGCCACCGGACAGGCGCACGCCGGAACGGCCGACGATACTGTCCAGGCCATTGGGCAATTCACGAATCGTGGCGTGCAGCTGTGCAATTTCCAGCGCCTGCCAGCACGCCTCGTCGCTGCGTTCGCGGCCCATGGTCAGGTTGGCGCGCACGGTGTCGTTGAACAGCGCCGGGTGCTGCAGGACTACGGCGACGTTTTCCCGCACGGTTTCCAGGCCGATCTCCTGCTGGGTCGAACCACCGAAGCGGATGGTCCCGGCGAGCGGCGTGTACAGGCCCAGCAACAGCTGCACCAAGGTGCTTTTACCGCCACCGCTGGCGCCGACAATCGCGACCTTTTCGCCGGGGGCGATCGACAGGTTCATCTGGTTCAACACCAGTTCGTCGCCGTAGCCGAAACTCAATCCCTGGACTTCGATGCCGACGGTTTCGCGGCCGTTGAACGGGTCGACGCCACCCGGGTATTCAGGCTCGTCGGCCCGGGCCAGCAACTCGTTGATCCGCGACAGTGCGCCACCGGCGGCGTAAAAAGCGTATTGCAGATTCAACAGCTGTTCCACCGGGCCGATCATGAACCACAGGTAGCTGAACACCGCCAGCATCTGCCCGATCGACAGGTCGGAAAACAGCACGGTGAGCATGGCGGCGGCACGGAAAATATCGATGCCAAACTGGAACAACAGGCCGCTGGCACGGTTCGACGCATCGGTTTTCCACTGCGAACTCACCGCGTAGTCGCGCACTTCGCGAGCCCGTTGGCCAAGGCGCCCGAGGAAAAAACCCTGACGGTTGCCGGCGCGCACTTCCTGGATCGAATCGAGGGTTTCGGTGAGTGCCTGGGTGAAGCGCGAGGTGCTGTCGTTCTCGAGTTTCTTCAGGTGCTTGACCCGCTTGCCCAACTGCACCGTGGCGTAGATCACCAGCGGGTTGAACAGCAGAATCAACAGCGCCAGTTTCCAGTGCATCCACATCAAAATGCCCGCGGTGCCAACCAGGGTCAACATGGCCACGAGGAAACGGCTGAGGGTTTCGCCGACGAACTTGTCCAGCGTGTCCAGATCGGTGACCAGGTGCGTGGTCACCGTGCCGCTGCCCAGACTTTCATATTCGCCCAACGAGATGCGCTTGAGTCGTTCGATCAGGCGTACACGAATGCGGTACACGATGTCCTTGGCCAGCGCGGCGAACAACTTCGCCTGCACCACGTTGAACAGCAGCGCAGCGCAACGCAGGCCCAAGGTCACGAAAAGCATCAAGCCTATGTAGCCCGCGGCTTTCTGCCAGACGTCGGGCAGCGCGTGGTTCATGATTTTCAGCGCGGTGTCGCCGTGGCCCAGCAACACTTCGTCCACCAGCAGCGGCAACAGCAAGGGGATCGGCACGCTGCACAGGGTCGCCAGTACGGCCACGCCGTTGGCGATCCACAGGGACTTTTTATGCTGAAGGGCCAGCCGCCGGATTTCCGCCCAGCTCAGTCGATCGACGCGCTTGGGGACTGGCGCGTCATCGGGCAGGTCATGCACAGGCCGCGCGCTCCAGCCAGCGGCCGAGCAACGGGGACAGCACACTCAGCGGTTGATAGCCATTGGTCAACAGCGCCAACTGACCATCACGCTCAGCCAGCAAGGTCGGGAAACCGGCGATGCCCAGGTCCTGGACCCAGGTGAAATCGGCCGCCGTCGCGGCATGCTGATCCGCACGGTCGAACGCGGCGGCGAATTCGATACGCGGCAGACCGGCCTGCTCCGCCAACTCCACCAGCACACTGGCGTGCGTGACGTCGCGCCCTTCGGCGTAAAACGCGTGCTGAATCAGCCCGAGCAGTGTCCACGCGCAATCCGGCGCCAGGCTGCGCGCGGTCACCAGCGCCCGACAGGCAGGTTCGGTGTCGTAGACAAACCCGTCGGGCAACGCGCCTTCCAGCTTGAACGGTTGACCCGTGGCTTCGGTGACCGCTTGCCAATGCTCAAGGATGTAGCGCCGGGTGGTTGGCTCCAGCGCGGAGCCACTGCCGGTGCGCAAACCGCCGACCACCAGATGCACCTCTACCCCCGCTGCGCGCGCCTGCTCGACCAGCGCATTGGCCACCGGGGCGAAGCCCCAGCACCAGGAACACATCGGGTCCATCACATAGAGCAGGCGTTGCGCAGACATGGTTCAGGCCTCGGAAGGGGTTTGCTTGTAGTTGTAGCCGATCGGGTGAGGCAGGTTGCGCGCCTTGGCCAGTTCGATCTGCTTTTGCCGGTCGATGGCACTGCGACGGGTCTTCTCGCTCAGCTTATCCCAGCAGTGCGGGCAACTGATGCCGGCCACGTAGTGCTCGGATGCGCGGTCGGAGGCGCTGATCGGTGTGCGACAGGCATGACATTGATCGTAGTCGCCTTCGCTGAGGTCATGGCGTACGGTCACGCGGTTATCGAACACGAAGCAGTCGCCCTGCCATTTGGTTTCTTCCTGCGGTACCTCTTCCAGGTACTTCAGAATGCCGCCCTTGAGGTGATAAACCTCGTCGAAACCCTGGCTGAGCATATAGCTCGACGCCTTTTCACAACGAATGCCGCCGGTGCAGAACATCGCGACTTTCTTGTGCACGGCCGGGTCGAAATGGGCTTTGATGTAGTCGGGGAATTCGCGAAAACTGGCGGTCTTGGGGTCGATGGCGCCTTCGAAGGTGCCGATCGAGACTTCGTAGTCGTTGCGGGTGTCGATCAACAGCACTTCCGGATCGCTGATCAGCGCGTTCCAGTTTTGCGGGTCGACGTAGGTGCCGACCTTTTTGTTCGGGTCCACGCCTTCGACGCCGAGGGTGACGATTTCTTTCTTGAGTTTGACTTTGGTGCGATAGAACGGCTGGTCGTCGCAGTACGACTCTTTGTGGTCGATGTCGTCCATGCGCGGGTCGTTCTTAAGCCAGGCCATCAGCCCGTCAATGCCTTCGCGGCTGCCGGACACGGTACCGTTGATGCCTTCCTCGGCGATCAGCAGGGTGCCTTTGATGCCGTTGTCGACCATCGCTTGCAGCAGTGGCTCGCGCAAAGCGACGTAATCTTCCAGGGTGACGAACTTATACAGTGCCGCCACGACAATCTGTTGTGTCATGGGTGATTCTCCAGGTGGCTACCCTCGTAAGGGGTGAACCGGATACGAAAAAAAACGCGCCGGGTGAGCGGCGCGTTGCGGATTCTAGCAAAAATAACGCCATCGCTGTAGGAGCCAGGCTTGCCGGCGAACCAGGCGCTGCGGTGCAACTGCTGTACCGCATAATCGTTCTTCGCCGGCAAGCCTGGCTCCTGCAGGGAGGGTGTATCAGGATTTGCTGCCGCCAGCACAGGTCGGCGAGGCCGGGGCCGCGTCGATCTGTGCCCATTCCTCTGGCGTGTAGGTATGCAGCGCCAACGCATGGAACTCGCCCATCAGCTCGCCGAGCGTGCCGTAGACCTTCTGGTGACGCTTGACGCGGTTAAGCCCTTCGAACTGCGCACTCACCACCACAGCCTTGAAGTGGGTCTGCAACCCACGGCTGTGCATGTGGCTTTCATCCAGCACTTGCAGGTGCTCGGGCTGTAACAGGCCCAGCGTCGATTCGATGCGTTGTTGCATGGTCATACCGGACTCCGCTTACGGCTTTTTCTTGGCTGGAGCGGCGCCTTTTGGCTCCAGCTCGGCCGTCATGTCAGCCAGCAGTTTGTTGACTACAGGCACTGCGCTTTCCAGCTTGGCCTGGGTCATCTGGGCCGATTGCTGGGTCAGCTGCGGCATTTTTTCCAGGACTTTCTTGCCCAGTGGCGACTTGTAGAACGCGACCAGGTCCTTGAGCTCGGATTCACTGAAGTTGGTGGTGTAGAGCTTGACCATGTCCGGCTTCAGCTTGTTCCAGCCAATGGCTTGGTCCAGAGCGGCGTTGGCTTTGGCCTGGTAGGTTTCCAGCAGGGCTTTTTTCGACTCGGGGGCTTTGGTCTGTTCAAAGCGCTGAGCGAACATTTGCTGCACTTGCATGTACACCGGAGTGCCCAATTTGTCAGCGTGCGCCAGGGTCAGGAAAGCCTCGGCACTGGCGTTGTGGCTGGCGGTATCGGCAAAAACAGGGCCGCTGGCGCAAACCAGTGCAACCGCGGTACAGATGGCACGAAGACGAGTCATCGAGTTTCCTTTTCTAGCAGGCGAGGTAAAACCCCAAGGGCGACCATTCTGCGCCTAAAAAACCGTGTGGCTCAACCCCAAGCCTTGTCGGGCCTGATTTAGAGGGGGTGAACGGTCAAATTCCAGACTGATGGAACCACGGCCGGCGAACAGGGCCTAAACTCGCTATCAGACCAACAGGAGTGTGCATGATGAGCCGTATCGAAACCGACAGCCTTGGCCAGGTTGAAGTCCCGGATGAAGCTTACTGGGGCGCTCAGACGCAACGCTCGCTGATCAATTTCGCCATCGGCGACGAACGCATGCCGCTGGCGGTGCTGCATGCGCTGGCGCTGATCAAGAAAGCCGCGGCGCGGGTCAATGACCGCAACGGTGACCTCCCCGCCGACATCGCCCGGCTGATCGAACAGGCCGCCGACGAAGTGCTCGACGGCAGCCACGACGACCAGTTCCCGCTGGTGGTCTGGCAGACCGGCAGCGGCACCCAGAGCAACATGAACGTCAACGAAGTGATTGCCGGCCGTGCCAATGAACTGGCCGGCAACCCGCGCGGCGGCAAGGCTCCGGTGCACCCCAACGATCACGTCAATCGCTCCCAGAGCTCCAACGACTGCTTCCCCACTGCGATGCACATCGCCGCGGCGCAGGCGGTGCAGCAGCATTTGCTGCCGGCGATCAGCGAACTGTCCGGTGGGCTGGCCGAGTTATCCGCCCGGCACATGAAGCTGGTCAAGACTGGCCGCACCCACATGATGGACGCGACCCCCATCACCTTCGGCCAGGAACTGTCGGCGTTCATCGCGCAACTGGATTACGCGGAACGGGCGATCCGCAGCGCGCTGCCTGCCGTCTGCGAACTGGCCCAGGGCGGCACCGCAGTCGGTACCGGCCTGAACTCGCCCCACGGTTTCGGCGAAGCGATCGCCGCCGAACTGGCCGCCCTTTCCGGTCTGCCGTTCGTCACCGCACCGAACAAGTTCGCCGCACTGGCCGGCCATGAACCACTGACCACCCTGTCCGGCGCGCTGAAAACCCTCGCCGTCTCCCTGATGAAAATTGCCAACGACCTGCGCTTGCTGGGTTCCGGACCGCGGGCCGGTTTTGCCGAGGTGAAACTGCCCGCCAACGAGCCGGGCAGTTCGATCATGCCCGGCAAGGTCAATCCGACCCAGTGCGAAGCGCTGTCGATGCTGGCTTGCCAGGTCTTGGGCAACGACGTCGCCATCGGTTTTGCGGCGAGTCAGGGTCACCTGCAACTGAACGTGTTCAAACCGGTGATCATTCACAACCTGCTGCAATCGATCAGGCTGCTGGGGGATGGCTGCAGCAACTTCCAACAGCATTGCATCGCCGGCCTGGAGCCGGATGCAGCGAAAATGGCGGAACATCTGGAACGCGGGCTGATGCTGGTGACGGCGCTGAATCCGCATATCGGGTATGACAAGTCGGCGGAGATTGCCAAGAAGGCTTATGGCGAAGGGCTGACGTTGCGGGAAGCGGCGTTGCAGTTGGGGTACCTGACCGATGAAGAGTTCGATGCGTGGGTGAGGCCGGAGAATATGCTGGAGGCTGGGGCCAAGGGCTGAGTTCCGTAGCGCCTGACCGTCCGCCTTCGCGGGCAAGTCTCGCTCCTACAGGTATTGTGTCGACCACTATTTCGGTGAACGATGCAACTCCTGTAGGAGCGAGGCTTGCCCGCGATGAACGATGACTCGGTCTAACGACCCACCGCCATCCGCACCCGCCGCGCCCGGATCCCGGCCATCAACGAAGGCCCCAACGCCACCAGCGCCGACCCCAGCACCACCAGCACCGCCCCGCCATACCCCAGACCATTGATCGTCTCGGCATGCACATATTCCGGCCACCACCACGCCGCTACCGCCACCGCCGCAAAGGTCACCAAGGGTGTGATCGCCAGGGTGGCACTCACTCGCGAAGCTTCCCAATGCGCCAAAGCCTCGGCAAACGCGCCGTAGGCAATCAGGGTGTTCATGCAGCAGGCCAGCAGCAGCCAGCCTTGCAACGGGCTGAGTTGCAGTGCCTCCAGTGGGTGCACCCAAGGCGTCAGCAACAACCCGCAAAACAGGTAGATCACCATCATCACCTGAAACGAATTCCACACCGTCAGCAATTGCTTCTGCCCCAGGGCATAGAAGGTCCAGACGGTGGAGGCCAACAGCACCAACAGGACGCCGGTCGTGTAGTCGGTCAGGGACGTGAACAACTCGACCAGCCGCTGGTTGAAAAACAGACCGAAGCCGATCAGCAGCACCAGCAGGCCAATCCCCTGCCCCACGCTGAACCGCTCCTTGAACACAAACAGGCTGGCAATCAGCAGCATGATCGGCCCCGTCTGCACCACCAGCTGCGCGGTGCCGGGGCTGAGCAGGTTCAACCCCATCAGGTACAGCACGTAGTTGCCCACCAGCCCGAGCACCGCCATCAATACCAGCCAGCCACCGCGCGGGCCGAGGACTTTGCGACTGGGCAGGCGCCGGGTCGCCGCCAGGAATATGAACAGGCACCCGCCGGACACCATCAGACGAAACCAGGTCACCGTCACCGGATCCATCACCAGCAGCACTTGCTTGAGCTTGATCGGCAGGATTCCCCACAGCAACGCGGTCAACAAGGCCAGGAACAGACCATAAATCCAGCGACCCGATGAAACGTGCATGAAAAACCCCGAAGCCGATTGGCGAAAACCGTCATTCTAGGCGCAGAGCCGCTCGGCACACAGGGACAGTTGGCGACTGGCCGCGAATGAAACTGTGCAGGTCGCAACATTCAATGGGCCGACAGGCCGTCGATCGGTTGGCGAGGCATAGCCGGAGGTTCATGCATAAGCTCATTGGATCCATCAACGGCAACACCGCCAAAGGAGACCGCCATGTACGGCATGCGCGCCCAGGACAATGCCCCCGCCACCCACTTTCGCAGTGACCGGATGTGCCGTGTGAACGGGGAGTTGTATTTCAGCACCCGGGAAAACACCCTGGAGGGGCCGTTTGAAGACATGGAGACGGCTGAGGTGCAGATTCAGGCTTATATAGAGCGGATGCTGCTGTTGCGGATGAACCTGTAAACCGCGGCGCCTGCATTCGTCGGAACGCCGCCCGGAGCAAGCCCGCTCCCACATTTTGAGCGCAATCCTCCATTTTGAGCGCAATCCTCTGTGAGAACTCGGTCAAAATGTGGGAGCGGGCTTGCTCCGGGCGGCGTTCCGACGAATGCGGTTGATCAGGCAATATATCTTTCGAATCTAGCGCACCGCCTCAAACAACCCCGTAGCCCCCATCCCCCCGCCCACGCACATAGTGACAATCCCGTAACGCAACCCGCGCCGCTGCAACTCACGCACCAGATGTCCCACCTGCCGCGAACCGGTCATGCCGAACGGGTGGCCAATAGAGATCGAGCCACCATTGACGTTGTACTTGTCGTTATCGATCTCCAGCCGATTGCGGCTGTACAGGCACTGGGACGCGAAGGCTTCGTTGAGCTCCCACAGATCGATGTCGGCTATCTGCAAGCCCTTCGCCTTAAGCAACCTGGGTACCGAGAACACCGGGCCGATGCCCATTTCATCCGGCTCACACCCGGCCACGGCAAAGCCGCGGAAAAAGGCTTTCGGCTTCAGTCCCAGTTCCAGGGCTTTTTCCAGGCTCATCACCAGGGTCATGGAGGCGCCATCGGACAGTTGCGAAGAATTGCCGGCAGTCACCGAGCCGTCTTCGGCAAACACCGGTTTCAATCCGGCCAGGCTTTCCAGCGTGGTGTCCGGGCGGTTGCAGTCGTCCTGATCGACGATGCCGTCGAGGATCTGCACTTGCCCGGTGGCCTTGTCTTCAACTCGATACTTGACCGCCATGGGTACGATTTCATCGTCGAACAATCCCGCGGCCTGGGCCTGGGCGGTGCGTTGCTGGCTTTGCAGGGCGTACAGGTCCTGTTGTTCGCGGCTGACCTGGTAACGACGTGCGACGATTTCGGCAGTCTGGCCCATGGGGAAGTAGATGCCCGGCGTTTGCTCCTTGAGCAACGGGTTGATCAGGTTGTCGGTGTTGACGCTGTTCATGGTCAGGCTGATGGATTCGACACCGCCGGCGACGATGATGTCGCTGCAACCCGAGGCGATCTGGTTGGCAGCAATGGCGATCGCCTGCAAGCCAGAGGAGCAGAACCGGTTGAGGGTCATGCCGGCACAGCCGACGCCCAACCGCGAGAGCACGGCGACATTGCGCCCGATGTTGTAGCCCTGGGCGCCTTCGTTGGAGCCGGCACCGACGATGCAGTCCTCGACACTGGCCGGGTCGATTCCCGTGCGCGCCAACAAGGCGTCGACACAATGTGCCGCCATATCGTCCGGACGGGTCATGTTGAACTTGCCGCGAAAGGACTTGGCCAGGCCGGTCCGCACGCTGTCGACGATCACCACTTCACGCATGGCATACCTCATTGTTGTTGTCGGTTGGAGTGGACCGAGCATAAGTCCATCAAATGACCAACCGCGACAATCATTCACCTTGCGTATGCGCAACCATTGACTCACCCCTTGTCCTTTTTCGCCTTCTTGTCGGATTTCCTGAACGCTTCTTCCAGCGCCTCATTGATCGTGCGCAACACCTTGACCCGGGCCCAGCGCTTGTCATTGGCCTCCACCAGGGTCCAGGGCGAGATTTCGGTGCTGGTGCGATCGACCATGTCGCCGACCGCAGCCCGATAGTCGTCCCACTTGTCCCGGTTGCGCCAGTCATCTTCGGTGATCTTGAAACGCTTGAAAGGCGTCTGTTCACGCGCCTCGAATCGCTCCATTTGCGTCTGTTTGTCGATGGACAGCCAGAACTTGACCACGATCACCCCGGCATCGGCGATCTGCTCTTCGAAGTCGTTGATTTCACCATAGGCACGCAACCAGTCCGCCGCGCTGCAAAAACCTTCGATGCGCTCCACCAGCACCCGGCCATACCAGGAGCGGTCGAACACGGTGAACTTGCCGCGCGCCGGAATATGGCGCCAGAACCGCCACATATAGGGATGCGCCCGCTCTTCTTCAGTGGGCGCGGCGATCGGCACGATGCTGTACTGGCGTGGGTCCAGCGCCGCGGCGACCCGGCGAATGGCCCCGCCCTTGCCCGCCGCGTCATTGCCTTCGAACACGGCGATCAGGGCGTGTCGGCGCATGCGTTTATCACGCATCAGTCCGGAGAACCGCGCCTGCTCGGTGATCAGCTGTTCTTCGTAATCGTCCTTGTCCAGATTCAGGCTCAAGTCCAGGCTGTCGAGCAGGTTCATCTGGTCGACACTGCTGACCAATGGCGCGGCGCTGACTTTATCCGGGTGAATCGTTGGGCGCTTCAGGGCGCCTTGCAGGCCCTCGAGCAGAATCATGCCCACCGCCAGGCTGCGATAGCGCGGGTCCATCCCGGCGATCACATGCCATGGCGCGTAGTCGCGGCTGGTGCGACGCAGGATGCGTTCGCCGTATTTGACGAATTTGTCGTAGGTCTGCGACTGCTGCCAGTCCAGCGGGCTGATGCGCCAACTGTGCAAGGGATCGTCAGCCAGGGCCTTGAGCCGCGCGCGCATTTGTTTCCTGGAGAGGTGGAACCAGAACTTGAAGATCAGCGCCCCTTCGTCGCACAGCATCTTCTCCAGACGCTCGGCGGCGTTGATGGCTTGATCGAGCCGCGGATCCTTGAACACGCCATGGACCCGGTCTTGCAGCATCTGGCTGTACCAGTTGCCGAAGAAAATCCCCATGCGACCCTGGGCCGGAAGCATCCGCCAATAACGCCAGGCCGGAGGCCGCGCCAGCTCTTCGTCGGTCTGTTGATCGAAGGTGCGCACCTCGATCAGGCGCGGGTCCATCCATTCGTTGAGCAACTTGACCGTCTCGCCCTTGCCCGCGCCTTCGATGCCGTTGATCAGGACGATCACCGGGAAGCGTTTCTGCTGCTGAAGTTCGAACTGCGCCTCAAGCAACGCCTGGCGCAGGGCTGGCACTTCAGCGTCGTAGGTGTCTTTGTCGATGACGTGACCGATTTCAGCAGATTCGAACATGGACGGCTCCCTTCCCGGATTGAGCAAGACTAGCGGATTGGGCCATGAGTCCGCAGAGAAAATTCCCTATGGTTTCGTAATGACTTTGTAGGAGCGAGCTTGCTCCGGGCGGCGTTCCGACGATGGACTCCAGAACACCGCGTGTTATCCGGCAGATACGCGTTATCGTTGGCGACCATCGCGAGCAAGCTCGCTCCTACAGGCTAGAATGGCCGCCTTGCCGTTGCCGAGCCTGCCATGAAACCTCTATTGCCCCACGCCCAGCTCGACTGGGACGACCAAGGCCTCCCGCGTTCGCGGGTGTTCGACGATGTCTATTTTTCGGATAAGTCGGGCCTTGATGAAACCCGTTACGTCTTCCTCGAGCAAAACAATCTGCGTGAACGCTTTGCCGCGTTGCCTGTGGGCGGGAGGCTGGTGATCGGTGAGACCGGTTTCGGCACCGGATTGAATTTTCTCTGCGCCTGGCAGTTGTTCGAACAGCACGCGGTGGCGGGTGCGCGGCTGCATTTCGTGAGTGTCGAAAAGTATCCGCTGAGCCTGCCGGACCTGCAGCGGGCGCTGGCTTTGTGGCCCGAGCTCAAACCGTTTGCCGAGCAACTGCTGGCGCAGTATAGGGCGATCCATCAAGGCCTCCAGCGGCTGATCCTGGACAATGGCCGGGTCGTCCTGACCTTGCTGATCGGTGATGCCCTGGAGCAATTGCCGCAGCTGGACGCACAGGTCGACGCCTGGTTTCTCGACGGCTTCGCCCCGGCGAAAAACCCCGACATGTGGACCGCCGAACTGTTTGCGGAGCTGGCACGCCTGGCCGCGCCTGGCTCGACCCTCAGCACCTTTACCAGCACCGGTTGGGTGCGTCGGTTGCTCAATGCCGCGGGTTTCAAGATGAAGCGCACCCCGGGCATCGGCCACAAATGGGAGATCCTGCGCGGCACCTTCCTCGGCTGGCCTGAACAAACCCAGGCACCCGCGGTGGCCAAACCCTGGTTCGCCCGCCCGGCACCGTTGACTGGCGAGCGTCGGGCGCTGGTGATCGGCGCCGGCCTGGCTGGTTGCGCGACGGCCGCCAGCCTGGCTGCACGGGGTTGGCAAGTCAGCCTGCTGGAACGCCACGATGCGCTGGCGCAGGAAGCGTCGGGCAATCCTCAGGGTGTGCTGTATCTCAAGCTTTCGGCCCATGGCACGGCGTTGTCGCAATTGATCGTCAGCGGCTTTGGCTACACCCGACGCTTGCTTGAACATTTACAGCGGGGCGTCGACTGGGACGATTGTGGCGTCCTGCAACTGGCGTTCAACGCCAAGGAAGCCGAGCGTCAGGCGCAATTGGCCACCGCCTTTGCGCCTGACCTGGTGCATCTGCTCGATCAACCGCTGGCCCAGGCACGGGCCGGCATCGCCCTGGAGCACGGCGGATTATTCTTCCCGGAAGGTGGCTGGGTTCATCCGCCAGCGCTGTGCCATTGGCAGGCGTCCTCGGCGAACATCCAGTGGCTGCCCCATCGCGATGTACTGGAACTGCGCAAGGTTGATGATCAGTGGCAAGCCTGGGGCGGCGATGAGTTGCTGGCCAGCGCCCCCGTGGTGATCCTGGCCGGTGCCGCCGAGATCAAGCGTTTTCCACAAAGTGCCGAGCTGCCCCTCAAACGCATTCGTGGCCAGATCACCCGACTGGCGCAAACAGCGCAAAGCCAGAGCCTGACCACCGTGGTCTGCGCCGACGGCTATGTCGCGCCGGCTCGACTGGGTGAACACACACTCGGTGCCAGCTTCGACTTCAAGAGCGATGACCTGACCCCGACGCTCGCCGAGCACCTGGGCAACCTGGCGTTGCTCGAGGAGATCTCCCCCGACCTGGCCACTCGACTGCAGGCTCGGGAACTGGACCCGCAGCAGCTAGAAGGTCGCGCCGCGTTCCGTTGCACCAGCCCGGACTATCTGCCGATCGTCGGCCCGTTGGCCGAGCCAGCAGCGTTCGTCGACGCCTACGCCGTACTGAGCAAGGACGCCCGGCAAGTACCGGACGTTCCCTGCCCCTGGCTCGAGGGTTTTTACCTCAACAGCGGCCACGGTTCCCGCGGCTTGATCACCGCGCCACTGTCGGGCGAATTGCTCGCGGCATGGATCGAAAACGAACCGTTGCCCCTGCCCCGTTCAGTCGCAGAGGCCTGTCATCCCAACCGCTTTGCCCTGCGCCAATTGATCCGCGGAAAAGTCTGAAATCTTGTCTTATAACTTATCGGTCTAAAACTACGGGGATTCACCCGGGTCAGTTTCTGAGTACCCACCGTTTTTGGTGCGGTATCGCTTGACCCTCCCCAACGGAAAAACCGGTAAGGACTTTATGTGCGGATTAGCTGGCGAGTTACGCTTTGATCATCAACCTGCGGACCTTGCAGCCGTTGAACGAATCACCCATCACCTGGCCCCTCGCGGCCCTGACGCATGGGGCTTCCAGGCCCAAGGGCCGATTGCCCTGGGCCATCGTCGCCTGAAAATCATGGACCTGTCGGACGGCTCGGCGCAGCCGATGGTCGACAACCAACTGGGCTTGTCCCTGGCCTTCAATGGCGCTATCTACAATTTCCCGGAACTGCGTACCGAACTGGAAAGCCTGGGCTACGCCTTCTATTCCGGCGGTGACACCGAAGTGCTGCTCAAGGGCTATCACGCCTGGGGCGAAGCGCTGCTGCCCAAGCTCAATGGCATGTTCGCCTTCGCCATCTGGGAACGCGACGCCAAACGCCTGTTCATCGCCCGCGACCGTCTGGGCGTGAAGCCGCTGTACCTGTCGCGCACCGGCCAGCGCCTGCGCTTTGCCTCGTCCCTGCCGGCGTTGCTCAAGGGCGGCGACATCAACCCGATCCTCGATCCGGTGGCGCTCAACCATTATCTGAACTTCCACGCCGTGGTCCCGGCGCCGCGCACCTTGCTGGCGGGCATCGAAAAACTGCCACCGGCGACCTGGATGCGCATCGATGCGGACGGTACCACCGAGCAGAAAACCTGGTGGACCCTGCCCTACGGCCCCCACGCCGACGAGATGGACCTGACCCTCGAAGACTGGCGCGACCGTGTGCTCGAGAGCACCCGCGATGCGGTGGCGATTCGGCAACGGGCGGCGGTCGATGTGGGCGTGCTGCTGTCCGGCGGTGTCGATTCGAGCATGCTGGTCGGGCTGTTGCGGGAAGTCGGCGTGGAAAACCTGTCGACCTTTTCCATCGGTTTCCAGGATGCCGGCGGCGAGCGCGGCGACGAGTTCCAGTATTCGGACCTGATCGCCAAGCACTACAACACGCAGCACCACCAACTGCGCATCGACGAAAAAGAGATCATCGAGCAACTGCCTGCGGCGTTCCGCGCCATGAGCGAGCCGATGGTCAGCCACGACTGCATCGCCTTTTATCTGCTGTCCGGGGAAGTGGCCAAGCACTGCAAGGTGGTGCAGAGCGGCCAGGGCGCGGACGAGTTGTTTGCCGGATACCACTGGTATCCGCAAGTCGACGGCGCCGCCGATCCTTATGCCGCCTATCGCGATGCATTTTTTGACCGCAGCTACGACGATTACGCCGCCACCGTGCAGCCGAAATGGCTGACCGCCAATGACGCAGCGGGTGACTTCGTCAAAGAACATTTCGCCCAGCCCGGCGCGGATGCCGCGGTGGACAAGGCCTTGCGCCTGGACAGCACGGTGATGCTGGTGGACGACCCGGTCAAACGCGTGGACAACATGACCATGGCCTGGGGCCTGGAAGCGCGCACGCCGTTCCTCGACTACCGCCTGGTGGAATTGTCGGCCCGGGTGCCGGGCAAATTCAAACTGCCGGATGGCGGCAAGCAAGTCTTGAAAGAAGCGGCGCGGCTGGTGATTCCGAGTGAAGTGATCGACCGCAAGAAGGGTTATTTTCCGGTCCCGGGCCTGAAGCACTTACAGGGCGACACGCTGAACTGGGTGCGGGAACTGCTGCTCGATCCCAGCCAGGATCGCGGTCTGTTCAAGCCAGAAATGCTCGATCGCCTGCTGACCGACCCGCAAGGCCAGTTGACCCCGTTGCGCGGCTCCAAGCTGTGGCAATTGGCGGCCCTGAACCTGTGGCTCAGTGAACAAGGAATCTGATCGATGAAACCCCATGCCACGGCTTATAGCCAACGCTTGTTGCGCGGTCAGGCGCCCTCCTACGAACGCTTGCAGGCGCGCCTGGCCGAAGACGGCAGCGAATTGGGCGCGGCGCCGATCGCCGTGCATTGCGGCTGGGGCCGGTTATTGATCGGCCACACCTTTGCCGACCCGGCGAGCCTCGCCCGGGAGTTGCTCAACGAGCAGCCTGGCGAACGCGACATCGCCCTCTACGTTGCCGCGCCTCAGCAAGTGTTGGGGCTGGAGCCGGCACAACTGTTTCTCGACCCGTCCGACACCTTGCGTCTGTGGTTCAGCGATTATCGGCAGTCCACCCGGGTGTTTCGCGGGTTTCGCATTCGCCGGGCCCAGAGCGATGCGGACTGGTCGGCGATCAATCAGCTGTATCAACTGCGCGGCATGCTGCCAATCGACCCAAGTCTGCTTACCCCGCGTCATCAAGGCGGCCCGGTATTCTGGCTGGCCGAAGATGAGGACAGCGGCGCGATCATCGGCAGCGTCATGGGTCTGGATCATCACAAGGCGTTCAACGACCCGGAAAACGGCAGCAGCCTCTGGTGCCTGGCCGTCGATCCGCAATGTTCGCGACCGGGTGTTGGTGAAGTGCTGGTGCGGCACTTGATCGAACACTTCATGAGCCGCGGCTTGAGCTACCTGGACCTGTCGGTGCTGCACGACAACCGCCAGGCGAAAAGTCTTTACGCCAAGCTGGGTTTTCGCAACCTGTCGACCTTCGCCATCAAGCGCAAGAACAGCATCAATCAGCCGCTGTTCCTCGGTCCGGGACCGGAAGCCGAGTTCAATCCGTATGCGCGGATCATCGTCGAGGAAGCGCACAGGCGCGGCATCGACGTGCAGGTCGATGATGCCGAGGCCGGTCTGTTCACCTTGATCCATGGCAGTCGGCGGGTACGGTGCCGCGAATCCTTGAGCGACCTGACCAGTGCCATCAGCATGACGCTGTGCCAGGACAAGAGCCTGACCCACAAGGCGCTGAAAAAGGCCGGCCTGAACCTGCCGGCGCAACAGCTGGCGGGTAACGCGGACGACAATCTGGCGTTTCTCGATGAGTACGAACGGGTGGTGGTCAAACCCCTGGACGGCGAGCAGGGTCAAGGGGTCGCGGTGGATTTGCGGACCATCGAAGAGGTCCAGCAAGCCATCGAGGCCGCCCGCCAGTTCGACAGCCGCGTGCTGCTGGAAAGCTTCCACGAAGGCCTCGACCTGCGGATCGTAGTGATCGGTTTCGAAGTGGTCGCCGCCGCGATCCGCCGACCGGCCGAAGTAGTGGGTGACGGTCAGCATGCCATCGGAGCGCTGATCGAAGCGCAGAGTCGACGGCGTCAGGCCGCCACCAGCGGTGAAAGCAAAATCCCGCTGGATCATGAGACCGAGCGTACCCTGCAGGCCGCAGGTTACGACTACGAGAGCGTGCTGCCGGCTGGCGAGCATCTGTTCGTGCGGCGCACGGCGAATCTGCATACCGGCGGCATTCTCGAGGATGTCACGGCGATCCTGCATCCGACCTTGATCGATGCGGCGGTGCGTGCGGCGCGGGCGCTGGATATTCCGATGGTCGGGCTCGACCTGATGGTGCCCGCGGCCGATCAGCCGGAGTATGTGTTTATCGAAGCCAACGAGCGCGCCGGCCTGGCCAACCATGAACCGCAGCCGACGGCGGAGCGGTTTGTGGATTTGTTGTTTCCCCATAGTCAGCCGGCGGGCTCTTAGAGATGTAGTGCCCGGACTGGCGCCTTCGCGAGCAAGCCCGCTCCCACACTTTTGACCGCATTCCCCTGTGGGAGCGGGCTTGCTCGCGAAGGCGTCGGTTCAGGCAACCAGGATTCTTTCCCCTCATCGAAACCATCGATGTTCGTTACTCATCAGGAGTTTCCATGACCAGCAAAATTCCCGAACCGGATCTCAACTACCTGCAAAAAGTCCTGCTGGAAATGCTCGCCATTCCCAGCCCGACCGGGTTCACCGACACCATCGTGCGCTACGTCGCCGAACGGCTTGAAGAACTGGGCATTCCCTTTGAAATGACCCGGCGCGGGACCATCCGTGCCACGCTCAAAGGCAAGAAGAACAGCCCGGACCGGGCCGTGTCCGCGCACCTGGACACCATCGGCGCGGCGGTGCGCGCGATCAAGGACAACGGCCGCCTGACCCTGGCCCCGGTCGGCTGCTGGTCCAGCCGGTTTGCCGAGGGCAGCCGGGTCAGCCTGTTTACCGATAACGGGGTGATCCGCGGCAGCGTGTTGCCGCTGATGGCTTCCGGGCATGCCTTCAATACCGCCGTGGATGAAATGCCGATCAGCTGGGATCATATCGAGTTGCGTCTGGACGCCTATTGCGCCACCCGTGCCGATTGCGACTCCCTGGGGATCAGTGTCGGCGATTTCGTCGCCTTCGACCCCTTGCCGGAGTTCACTGAAAGCGGCCACATCAGCGCCCGTCACCTGGACGACAAGGCCGGTGTTGCCGCCTTGCTGGCGGCAATGAAAGCCATCGTCGATAGCGGCGAAGAGTTGATGATCGACTGTCATCCGCTGTTCACCATCACTGAGGAAACCGGCAGTGGCGCGGCGGCAGCGTTACCCTGGGATGTCAGCGAATTCGTCGGCATCGACATCGCTCCCGTCGCGCCGGGCCAGCATTCCAGCGAACACGCGGTGAGCGTGGCGATGCAGGACTCCGGCGGGCCTTACGACTATCACCTGTCGCGCCACCTGCTGCGACTGGCCAGTGACAATGAATTGCCGGTGCGCCGCGACCTGTTCCGGTATTACTTCAGCGATGCGCATTCGGCGGTAACTGCCGGCCACGACATCCGCACCGCCCTGCTCGCCTTCGGTTGCGACGCCACCCACGGCTACGAACGCACCCACATCGACAGCCTCGCCGCGCTGAGTCGTTTGCTGGGTGCCTACATCCTCAGCCCGCCGGTATTCGCCAGCGATGCCCAGCCGGCGAAGGGATCGCTGGACAGGTTCAGTCATCAGATCGAACATGACACGCAGATGGAAAGCGATACCCGGGTGCCGTCGGTGGATAGCCTGGTGGGGCAGCGGTCGGAGAGCTGAGTCTCTTTTGAGATGTATAGCGCTTGCACCATCGCCTTCGCGAGCAAGCTCGCTCCCATAGGGGTACACCGTCAACTGTGGGAGCGGGCTTGCTCGCGAAAGCTGTAGATCAGGCGACAGATAAGCCGCAGGCTAGCCGAAATCAATCATTCGCCGTAGCATCCCGCCATTGTTTAGCCGAGGTGCCCATGCTGATCCCCCACGACCAACTTGAAGTCGACACCCTGACCCGTCTGATCGAGGATTTCGTCACCCGTGACGGCACCGACAACGGTGATGACACGCCGCTCGAAACCCGCGTACTGCGTGTTCGCCAGGCCTTGACCAAGGGTCAGGCGCTGATTGTCTTCGACCCGGAAAGCGAGCAATGCCAGTTGATGCTCAAGCACGACGTGCCCAAGCACTTGTTCGACTGAGACCTTCAGCGCGCCTGTTTTTTCTTCTTCGGCAGTTTGAGCTGGATGCGTTCGTAGACCTCGGACCGGTGCACGTTGACGCTCTCGGGCGCTTCGACGCCGAAGCGCACCGTGCCGCCGTTGACCGCGACAATGCGCACAGAAATGTCGTCACCGATAGAGATCAATTCGCCGACAACGCGACTGAGTATAAGCATGGCATTCGTCCTTCAGGATTGTTTGACCCTGAAGATGCCCGGCCCACGGCGGGTGTTCAATGCAAGGACGGCAAATCAGTCCTCCCCTACAGCTCATCAAGCAAGCCGGTGAAGGAAGGGTCTGACAAATCACCGGCGTTGTAGGACTTATCTGTCAGGATGGGTAAAAGCGCGGCCCGAACAGGATGACACTCGCCCCGATCACGCACAGCGCCACGCCGACCCAGTCGGAGCCCAACGGACGAATCCGCTCGACCACCGCCAGCCAGCCAATCGACGCAATGATGTAGATGCCACCGTAAGCGGCATAGGCGCGACCGGCATAGGTCGCTTCGATACGGGTCAGCAGCAACGCAAACAGCGTCAGGCTGAGCAACGCCGGCACTATCCACCAGGCACTCTTGCCTTGGCGCAGCCACACCCAGAAGGCGAAGCAGCCGGCGATTTCAAACAGCGCGGCGAGGAAAAACCACAGGTAGTTGAGCATGCAAACGTCTCGCGAGGATGGCCGGTTGCGGCCACCCTAGCGACGGTGATGCCCGGGGGCAAGTTCAGCCTGCGGTTTGTTTGGCCTTGGCGCGCATCTTGTCGGCCATGACCATCATTTCGTCGTAGAGCAGTTGCGGGTTCTTCTGCTTGAGCGCCCAGGCCATGCGGCCCTGTTCATGGGGCAGAATCATGAATTCGCCGGCGCCGACCTGTTGATAAATGTAGTCGGCAATGTCGGCAGCGCTGATCGGCGAGCTTTCCAGCAATTTACCGACCTGGGCCTTCATGGCCGGCGTCGGGCCGCGGAAGGAATCAAGCAGGTTAGTCTGGAAGAATGAAGGGCACACCACATGCACGCCGACTTCCTGCTGCGCCAGTTCGATCAGCAGGCTTTCGGACAAGGCCACCACGCCCGCCTTGGCGACGTTGTAGTTGCTCATGGCCGGGCCTTGCATCAGCGCGGCCATCGATGCGATGTTGATGATCTTGCCTTTGCTTTTTTCCAGCAGCGGCAGGAAGGCCTTGCAGCCCTTGACCACCCCCATCAGGTTGATTGCGATCTGCCAGTCCCAGTCCTCCAGGGACAGCTCACTGAAGAACCCGCCCGAAGCAACGCCGGCGTTGTTGACGATGACATCGATGCCGCCCAGTTTCTCTTCGCAGGCTTGGGCGAAGGCGGTCAACTGGCTGTAATCGCGTACATCGCAACGCTGGATGAAACCGTCGCCGCCGGCTTCGCGAACCTGTTTCAGGGTTTCGTGCAGACCGGGCTCGCTGACATCCGACAAAGCCAGTTGCCAGCCTTCACGCGCCCAGCGCAACGCGATTTCGCGACCTAAGCCTGAACCTGCGCCAGTGATCATCATGCGGTTTTGCATAGCGAACAGCCTTGTTGTTCCGGGGAAGATGTGTCGAGTGTAGCGAAGGACATTGCCCGACCCACACTCCATCAGATTGCTGAATGGCTCAGGCAAACCGGGGAAGTGCCCGCAACCAAATAATGGAGTAAAAAAGAAATAAGCCTATCTCCGAAAAACATTAAAAAAACTTGGAATTTTCCTTCATGTGCAACAGTCGGATTTATTAAGCAGCCTGGTTTATAGCATCACGGCTGAGCGTTAAACGCCAGGTAGTTCCAGAACACTTCCAACAAGGAAATAAACATGGGCACAATTCTGATCATTATCCTGATCCTCCTGCTGGTAGGTGGTTTACCGGTCTTCCCGCACTCCAGAAGTTGGGGTTATGGGCCGTCGGGTATCATCGGCGTGGTGTTGGTGGTGCTGTTGATCCTGCTGTTGCTGGGCAAGATATAAAGGTTTAACAGGCAAAAAAAGAGGCCCTTTCAAGGGCCTCTTTTTTTTATTTCGCTTCGACTATTACGTCCGGCTTGCCGTCGACCACACCGGCGGTGTTGTCGATCAGGCTCTTGGTTGCCGTTTGCAGGAACGCTTCGAGCTTGAGTTTCAGCTCCGCCGTTCGCGGCGCATCCGCAACCACCTCGGCACCCGGCGTAGCACCGAATTCATAGCGGTACATTTTCGGCGCCATGTCCTTATCCTTGGGCAGCACCAGAACCTGGTCGGCCGTGATAATGGCCGTGGTCTGCTCGCTGCCCGACGGCTTGATCACACCAAAACCGGTATCGCCCTCTGGAAGGTTGAGCAGGTCGCGTCCCCAGCACTGGTGGCGCACTTCGCCACCGATCCGGCCCATGATGGTCGGCACGATGTCGATCTGGGTGCCCACGGTATGGTCACGCTGGCCGAACTTTTCCTGGATGCCCGGGGCGATGAACAGCATCGGCACGTTGAAGCGGCCCAGGTCCATTTCGGTGATCTGACGCTCGTTGCCAAACCCGTGGTCACCCACGACGACAAACAGCGTCTCCTTGAAATACGGCTCCTTGCGGGCCTTTTCAAAGAACTGGCCGAGCGCCCAGTCCGAGTAGCGCATGGCGGTCAAATGCTCGTTCAGACTACCGCGATCGGTGACGCGCTCGACCGGCAAGGGCGTCGGCAAGGCGTATGGCGTGTGGTTGGACAGGGTTTGCAGCAGTGCATAGAACGGCTTGCCGTTTTCCCGCGCCTTGAGCTCGACCAGACCACGGTCGAACATGTCCTGGTCGGACACGCCCCAGGTCGGATCGGAGAACACCGGATTGACGAAGTCGTTACGACCAATGAAGTTGGTCATGCCCTGGTTGCTGAAGAAACCCGACTGGTTATCCCAGGCGAAGTCACCGTTGTAGACGTACACGTCGTCGTAGTCACGGGCGCTGAGCAATTGCGGCAAGCCGGACAGCTTGTGACTGCCCTCGGGCGTTTGCATCAGGTATTCGAAACCCGGCAGGTTCGGGAAGCAGGCCATGGTGGCGAACATACCCTGGTGGGTATGGGTGCCGTTGGAGAAGAAACGGTCGAACAGCAGGCCTTCCTTCGACAGCTTGTCGAGGTATGGCGTGATATTGCCTGGGGCACCCAATGCGCCCACCGAGTGACCTGCCATGCTTTCCATCAGGATCACGACGACGTTCTTGATCGGCAGGGTCTTGTCGGCCGGAGGCGTGTAATCGCGACGCACGGCGGCAGTCTCGCCATCCACCAGCTTGTCATCCGGCATCACCAGCAGGTCACGCACGATTTGCTGGGCTTGCGGCTGCGGCAGCGTGGCTTTCCAGACGTTGTCGCGGTCCTCGGACATCCGGCTCTTGGCCGCGGCGACCAGCGACAATGTACCGTTGAGGCCCAGCTGGTTGGCGAAGTTGGAGTCGGTGGTGTAGACGTCACCCCAACGCATCGGCGGACCCTGGCGCAGGGTGCCACGGGCAGCGATTACGCAGACCAGCAGGCAGACCACGAACACCGCGATGCGCGAGTACCATGGGGCGATCTGGCGGGTGCTGACACTGCCGCCGCTGAATGGACCGCGAGGACGGGTGGCGCGGTCGGCGCCTTTGAACGCCAGGGTCAGGATCACCGTGCCCACGACCCAGGCCAGCAGGTAGCGGACCACCGGGAAACCGTACCAGAGCATGCTGGACACGGTCTTCGGGTCTTCCTTGATGTACTGGAAGACCAGGCCGTTGAGGCGCTGGTGGAACTCGCGGTAGAAGTCCATCTCCACCAGGCCGAGGAACAATGCAATGCTCGAGACGACGGTCAGCCAGAGACGGAAGAACCCGCGGGCGGCCATGGCCCGGGCGCTGAACAGTGCCAGCACCAGCGGAACGCTGAGGTAGACCACCAGTCGCAGGTCGAAACGCAGACCGTTGGTGAACGCTTCGAAAAAGGTCGAGGCCGGTGTGTCGAGGATCATCTCGCGGTTGTAGACCAGCAGCGCGACGCGCAGCAGGGTGAACATGACCATCATGACCAGGGCACACAACAGCGTGTAGGCCAGATGCGATTTGACGGTCGGTTGCAGCAGGCGACTAGAAGCTCGCTGCTGACTCAGGGCGTCCGGGTTTGCCATGTCGTTTTAGGACCCATTGGAAGTTGAAGTTTCAAAGATACGGCGGCGCCTTGCCCTCTGTTGGCCAGGTTGTCGGCCCCGGGGCTTGCGCGGTGCGCAAATGTTGCACGATCGTCTGCGGCATTGCCATTGATTACTGACCGGTGTGCGCGGCGCGGGGCGAATTGTCTTGGAGGCGTTGTGAAAATTTTGTGCAACGTATATCTGGAAACAAAATAAAGTTCCCAGATCTGATGCCGTTTTGATTGTGTACATATCCGTTGCTGCGGTAACGGCTACCTAGGGTTCCGCCCCCCCAAAAAAACGCCGAACCCTGTAGGAGCCCGGCTTGCCGGCGAAGGCGTTCTCGTGGGCGATGCAAGGCTTGAGGGTGCCTTCGCCGGCAAGCCGGGCTCCTACAGTTTGATCGGGGTACATCCGCGAGGAATCAAGTAACCCTCGATCTCAAATAACAAACGCTCCGAAAAAATCGGGGCGTTATATCAAGAGCGCGGCCATTACTTCTCGGCACGTTCTCTCAGGGCTTTCAAGGTATTGAACGGTGCATCGACCACAAACTTGTTGGCCACCATCGACGGAATGCTGCCGCCCGGCTCTGTGTGCACCTGATAAATCACTTCGATCTGGTCGCCTTTGGGCACGAACTTCCAGAA